>NZ_JBHUDX010000085.1:0-13052 GCF_042678285.1 Streptomyces caeni | reverse complement strand
CGAGGACGGCCCCCCGGACCATCTGCGCTGGGGGGCCGTGGGGCTCGGCGCGGGGCTCGCCCTGGGGATCGGGGGGACCTGCGCCGTGCGACGGGCGGCGGCCCGGCGGGAGGGACCGCCGCCCGGGCCGCGGCAGGAGCTCATCGATCTGTGAGCGCCGGGCGTCCTCAGCCCAGGTCGATCTCCGGGTACAGCGGGAAGCCGGCCAGCAGGCCGGACGCGCGGTGCGCGATCTCGTCGGCGATCTTCGGGTCCAGGACGTGCTGGGCCTTCGACGGGGCGCCCTTGGAGGTCGTGCCCGGGACGGCCGTCGTCAGAACGCGGTCGATCAGGGCCGCGATCTCGTCCATCTCCGCCGTGCCCAGGCCGCGGGTGGTGAGCGCGGGGGTGCCGATGCGGATGCCGGAGGTGTACCAGGCGCCGTTCGGGTCGGCCGGGATGGCGTTGCGGTTGGTGACGATGCCGGACTCCAGCAGGGCCGCCTCCGCCTGGCGGCCGGTGAGACCGTACGAGGAAGCCACGTCGATCAGGTTCAGGTGGTTGTCGGTACCGCCGGTCACGAGCGTGGCGCCGCGGCGCAGCAGCCCCTCGGCCAGGGCGCGGGAGTTGTCGACGATCCGCTGGGCGTAGTCGCGGAAGGAGTCCTGCCGGGCCTCCGCCAGGGCCACCGCCTTGGCGGCCATCACGTGCGGCAGCGGGCCGCCGAGGACCATCGGGCAGCCGCGGTCGACCTGGTCCTTGAGCGAGTCGTCGCACAGGACCATGCCGCCGCGCGGGCCGCGCAGCGACTTGTGGGTGGTGGTCGTCACGATCTGGGCGTGCGGCACCGGGTCGAAGTCGCCGGTCAGGACCTTGCCCGCGACCAGGCCCGCGAAGTGCGCCATGTCGACCATGAGCGTCGCGCCGACCTCGTCGGCGATCTCCCGCATGATCCGGAAGTTCACCAGCCGGGGGTAGGCGGAGTAGCCGGCCACGATGATCAGCGGCTTGAACGCGCGGGCCGAGGCGCGCAGGGCCTCGTAGTCGATGAGCCCGGTGGCCGGATCGGTGCCGTAGGAGCGCTGGTCGAACATCTTGCCGGAGATGTTCGGGCGGAAGCCGTGGGTGAGGTGGCCGCCGGCGTCCAGGGACATGCCGAGCATGCGCTGGTTGCCGTAGGCGTGGCGCAGCTCGGCCCAGTCCTCCTCGGTCAGGTCGTTGACCTGGCGCACGCCCGCCTTCTCCAGCGCGGGGGACTCGACCCGCTGGGCGAGGACGGCCCAGAAGGCGACGAGGTTGGCGTCGATGCCGGAGTGCGGCTGGACATAGGCGTGGCGGGCGCCGAACAGCTCCTTGGCGTGCTCGGCGGCGAGCGACTCCACGGTGTCGACGTTGCGGCAGCCGGCGTAGAAGCGGCGGCCGACGGTGCCCTCGGCGTACTTGTCGCTGAACCAGTTGCCCATGGCCAGCAGGGTGGCCGGGGAGGCGTAGTTCTCGGAGGCGATCAGCTTGAGCATCTCGCGCTGATCGGCGACCTCCTGGCCGATGGCGTCGGCGACGCGCGGCTCGACGGCGCGGATCACGTCGAGGGCGGCGCGGAAGGCGGTGGACTCGGTGGAGACAGGCGCGGGCATCTCGGGCATCAGGGACCTCCGGACGTGGCGTTCGGCGTTCACGGTACGGCCCAGGCGCACGGCACACTTCTGCTCGGGCCGCTCCCCGATGGTCCGTCCCATCCCAGCGCGCCAGTCACGGCCCGCCGGCCAGCCTACCCGGCCGTTCGGACGGCGCGACACGCGACGCCGCCCGCGGACGGGTTCGCCGCGTCCACCGCGCGCGAGGATGAGCGGGGGGAAGCAGGGGCAGCAGGGTCACCCTCGTCGTCCGGGAGCCGCCGTGACCGCCACGCAGACACTCATCGCCGCCGCCGAGGCCCACGGCGCGCACAACTACCATCCGCTGCCGGTGGTCATCGCGTCCGCCGGCGGCGCCTGGATGACGGACGTGGAGGGCCGCCGCTATCTGGACCTGCTGGCCGGGTACTCGGCGCTCAATTTCGGTCATGGCAACCGGCGGCTGATCGACGCGGCCACCGCGCAGCTGGCGCGGGTGACGCTGACGTCGCGGGCCTTCCACCACGACCGGTTCGCCGACTTCTGCGCGCGGCTGGCCGAGCTGTGCGGCATGGAGATGGTGCTGCCGATGAACACAGGCGCCGAGGCCGTGGAGACCGCGGTGAAGACGGCGCGCAAGTGGGGCTACCGGGTCAAGGGTGTGCCCGCCGGGAGGGCGAAGATCGTGGTCGCGGGCGGCAACTTCCACGGCCGTACGACGACGGTCATCAGCTTCTCCACCGACCCGGAGGCGCGCGCGGACTTCGGCCCCTACACGCCGGGCTTCGAGATCGTGCCCTACGGGGATGTGACCGCGATGCGGGCGGCGGTGACGGAGAACACGGTGGCGGTGCTGCTGGAGCCGATCCAGGGCGAGGCGGGGGTGGTGGTGCCGCCGGCCGGTTATCTGCCGGCCGTACGGGAGCTGACCCGCGAGCGGAACGTGCTCTTCGTCGCCGACGAGATCCAGTCGGGGCTCGGCCGCACCGGACGCACCTTCGCGTGCGAGCACGAGGGGGTCGTCCCGGACGTGTACGTCCTCGGCAAGGCGCTCGGCGGCGGGATCCTGCCGGTGTCGGCGGTGGTGTCCAGCGCCGAGGTGCTCGGGGTGTTCCGGCCCGGTGAGCACGGGTCGACGTTCGGCGGGAACCCGCTGGCCTGCGCGGTGGCGCTGGAGGTGATCGCGATGCTGCGGACCGGCGAGTACCAGGCGCGGGCGGCGGAGCTGGGCGCGCATCTGCTGAGCGAACTGGGCGCGCTGACCGGCACGGGGCGGGTGACCGGGGTACGCGGGCGCGGACTGTGGGCGGGCGTTGACATCGCCCCCGCGTGCGGCACCGGCCGGGAGGTGGCCGAGCGGCTGATGCACCGGGGTGTCCTGGTCAAGGACACCCACGGGGCCACGATCCGGATCTGCCCGCCGCTCGTCATCGGCACGGAGGACCTGGACTGGGGGCTGGCACGGCTGCGTGGTGTCCTGGGCGTCTGACCGCCGCCCCGGGGGGACGCCGAGGAGATCCCTTCGGGGAGATCGGGGAGACCAGGGAGACCGGGGAGACCGCGGAAACCAGGGAGACCGTGGAGACCAGGGAGACCGTGGAGACCAGGGAGACCAGGGAGACCGTGGAGACCAGAGAGACCGCGGAGACCACGAAGACCAGGGAGACCAGGGAGGCCATGCCACGGAGGCCAGAGAGACCGCGGAGGTCAGAGAATCACGTGCGGCAGGAAGCGCGCGTACTCGTCCGTGACCAGGCCGGACGACTCGCGGATGCCGAGCCCCGCCGACTCGCCCTCGACGACCCAGGCGCCGAGGACCACCCGGTTGCCGTCGAAGTCCGGCAGGGGCGCCAACTCCTGGTAGCAGCAGGGCTCTTCGCGCAGCACGGGCTCGGCGCCCGGCCCGTGGAGCGTCACGCCCTCGCCCTCGCGGCCGAGCAGCGGCTTGGCGACGTAGCCCGTGGTGCGCGCCATCTCCCGCGGGCCGTCGAGGTAGGCGGGCAGCAGGTTCGGGTGGCCCGGGTACAGCTCCCAGAGGATCGCGAGCAGCGCCTTGTTGCTGAGCAGCATCTTCCAGGCGGGTTCGATCCACATCGTCGTGCCCGTGCCGCCGCCGTTGTCGAGGGTGTCGAGGACATGGCCGGCGAAGCGGTCGGTGGTGAGCCATTCCCACGGGTAGAGCTTGAAGCAACTGCGGATGAAGCGGAGTTGGTTGTCGACGAAGCGCTCGGACAGCGGGTCCCAGCCGATCTCCTCCATGGAGATCCAGTCGGTGTCGACTCCGGCCTGTTCCGCGGTCTCCTTGAGGTACGCGACCGTCATCAGGTCCTCGCCGAGTTGGTCGGCGCAGGAGTGCGCGAAGTACAGCGGACTGCCGGGCGGCAGCAGGGCGGACTGCTTCTTCCAGGCGGCGACCAGCCGTTCGTGCAGGGAGTTCCACTGGTCGGCGCCCGGGAAGCGCTCCTCCATCCAGAACCACTGGGGGCCGGCCGCCTCCACGAGCGAGGTGGGGGTGTCGGCGTTGTACTCCAGGAGCCTGGCCGGGCCCGTGCCGTCGTAGCGCAGGTCGAACCGGCCGTAGACGGAGGGGAGTTCGGCACGGCGGTGCCACGCCTCGGCGACCGCGCGCGCGACACGCGGGTCGGTGATGCCGAGGTCGGCGAACCGGTCCGTGGCGACGATGTGCCTGGCCGCGGCCAGGCACATGGCGTGCAGTTCCTCGACGACGTCCTCCAAGGCCTCCACCTCGGGGAGCGTGAAGGCGTAGTAGGCGCTCTCGTCCCAGTACGGGCGCAGGGAGTCGTCGGGGTAGCGGGTGAGCGGATAGATGAGGCCCTGCGCCTCGACGGTCTGCTGCCAGCCGGGGCGGGGCCCGATCGTGCGGCGTTCCACGGCGGGGCGCTCAGCCGCCGGACTTGCCGTGACCGCTGCCGAAACCACCGCGGTCGACGCCGCTGTGGCCGCCGCCGGAGCCTCCGGAACTCCGGGGCCTGGTGAAGGAGCCGCCGCTGACCCAGCCGTTCTTCTTCTTGCCGCCGTAGTACCAGGAGCCGCGGGCGGACGTCTTTCCGGAGGTGCAGTTCTTGTCGGCGACGACCTTGTAGCCCTTGGCGAGGGTGTAGCTGTCGCGGTCGACGCAGCGTCTGTCCGGGTCCGAGGAGCAGGCGGTGAGGGCGGCGGCGAGAAGCCCCATACCGCCGAGGACGACCGTGCCCGAGCGCAGTTGTCGGCGTGTGTCCGCCATGTTCGTGATCCCCCCGTCGTATGGGACGTCGTTGGTGTGACGTCGTTGAGATGTTGATGAATATCAGACTAGAGAGCTTGCTTCCGCCCGGCGCGCCCGCCCCAGCTCTCGCGGCCTGGCCTACAGTCGCACCGTGCTCTGGGGAATGGTGTGCGCACTCGGTGCGGCGGTCTGCTTCGGTACGGCGACGGTGCTGCAGGCGATGGCGGCGCGCGCGGCGGGCACGGGCGGGGGCGGGGACGCGGCACTGCTGCTGCGGGCCCTTCGGCAGTGGCGGTATCTGGCGGGGCTCGCACTGGACGGGCTCGGCTTCCTGCTGCAGATCGTGGCGCTGCGGTCACTTCCGATCTATGCGGTGGGGGCGGCGCTCGCCTCCAGCCTCGCGGTGACGGCGGTGGTCGCGGCCCGGCTGCTGCGGGTGCGGCTGACGCGGAGCGAGTGGGCCGCGGCCGGGGTGGTGTGCGCGGGCCTGGCGATGCTGGGGCTGGCATCCGGCGCGGAGGGGAACCGCGACGGGTCCACGGTGCTGCGGTACGCGATGCTGGCGACGGCACTGGCCGTGCTGGCGCTCGGGACTGCCGGGTCGCGGCTGCCGGGACGCGGGCGGGCGCTGGCGCTGGGGCTGGGCGCGGGGTTCGGATTCGGGGTGGTCGAGGTGGCGGTGCGGCTGATCGACGCCCTCACGCCGTCCGTCCTGCTCACCAATCCGGCGACCTACGCGCTGCTCCTGGGCGGCGGTGCGGCGTTCCTGCTGCTGACCAGCGCCCTGGAGCGGGGATCGGTGACGGTGACG
Source organism: Streptomyces caeni (assembly GCF_042678285.1). Lineage (NCBI taxonomy): Bacteria > Bacillati > Actinomycetota > Actinomycetes > Kitasatosporales > Streptomycetaceae > Streptomyces > Streptomyces caeni. The sequence continues at coordinate 7,423 of NZ_JBHUDX010000085.1, read as the reverse complement.
ACCGCGGGCCTGGTCGTCGGCGAGACGGTGGGGCCGGCCACGGTGGGGGTGGTGTGGCTGGGCGACCGCACCCGCGAGGGGCTGGCCTGGCTGGCGGTACTCGGCTTCCTCGTCGCCGTGGCGGGGGCGCTGGCACTGGCGAGGTTCGGGGAAGCGCCGGTTGCGGAAGAGGGCTCGTGATGATGCCGGCGGAGCCGGGCGGTTGAGGACTGCCGCCCGGCCGCCCGAACAAGCCCTGGGCAGGGGCCCCGTGCCCTCCGGCCGCCCGGAGCCCTGTCCTCTCCCCGCCCTCTCACGGCAGCACCCGGCACAGGGCCTCCAGTGCCCCCGCCCACCCGTGGTCCGGGGGCGTCCCGTAGCCCACGACCAGGGCGTCCAGCGGCTCGGCGGCCGCCCTCTCGTGGCGGTAGCGGCGCAGGCCGTGCACCGCCAGGCCCTGCCACGCCGCCGCCTGGACCACCGTCCGCTCGGTGCCGGGCGGCAGGCGCAGGACCGCGTGCAGGCCCGCCGCGATGCCCGTGACCCGGACATCCGGGGCGCGGGCGGCGAGTGCGTGGACCAGCGCGTCGCGGCGCCGCCGGTAGCGCAGCCGGGAAGCGCGCACCTGGCGGTCGTACGCGCCGGACGTGAGGAACTCCGCCAGGGTCAGCTGCTCCAGCGCCCCGCACATGTCGTGTCTGCCGTTGACGGCCGCGGCCTCCTCCGCGAGCCCCGGCGGCAGCACCATCCAGCCCAGCCGCAGCCCGGGGGCCAGGGACTTGCTGGCGGTGCCCAGGTGGACCACATGGTCGGGACCCAGGCCCTGCAGCGCCCCGACCGGCTGCCGGTCGTAGCGGAACTCGCCGTCGTAGTCGTCCTCCAGGATCAGCCCGCCCGTCCGCCGCGCCCAGTCGACGACGGCCGCCCGCCGGTCGGGGGGCAGGGGCACGCCCATCGGGAACTGGTGGCCGGGAGTGAGCAGCACGGCGCCCCCGTCCGGCAGTGCGCCGGTGTCGGTGCCCCGCGCGTCGAACGGGAGCGGCTTCGTGCGCAACCCCGCCTCCGCCAGGAGCTTCCAGTGCGCGTCGAGTCCGTAGGATTCGACGTGCACCACGCGGACACCGCGTGCCCGCAGCACCGCGCCGAGGATCGTCAGCCCGTGCGAGAAGCCCGCGCACACCATGACGCGTTCGGGGTCGGCGCGCACACCGCGTGCCCGGGACAGGTACTCGGCGAGTGCGGCACGCAGTTCCGCGCGGCCGCGCCCGTCGCCGTAACCGAGGGCGTCGTGCGGGGCCGCCGCCAGGACGCGGCGGGTGGCCTTCAGCCACTCCGCGCGCGGGAAGGCGGCGAGGTCGGGGGTGCCGGGCGCCAGGTCGTACTCGGGGTGCCCGGGCGCACGGGGGCGGGGCGCGGCGGGTGCGGGCCGCGGGCCGGGGGCGGTGCGCTCGGCCACCCGGGTGCCCGAGCCCTGGCGCGCGGTGAGCCAGCCCTCGGCGACCAGGTCGCCGTACGCCTCTGCGACCGTGTTGCGCGCCATGCCCAGGTCCGCGGCGAGCGAACGCGAGGAGGGCAGCCGGGTCCCGGGGGTCAGCCGGCCGGTGCGGACCGCCTCGCGCAGGGCGTCGGTCAGGCCCCGGCGCAGACCTGGTCCGGTCGGCTCCAGATGCAGGTCGACACCCAAAGTGGCCCATGCTCTGCCCATGGAAATGGACCATACTCCTGGGATACCTCGCTCCTAGGGTCGGGAGCATGCCCACGAACGATTACGCGCCCGAGCACACGCCCCGCCTGAGGTGGGCCCGGCACGCCCCCGAGGTCTACAAGATGATGATCCGGCTCGACGCCGCCGCCGGGCAGGGCCTCGACGCGAAGCTGCGCGAACTGGTCAAGATCCGCGCGTCGCAGATCAACCACTGCGCCTTCTGCCTCGACATGCACACCAAGGACGCGCTCGCGGCGGGGGAGAGCGTCGAGCGGATCATCCAGCTCAGCGCCTGGGAGGAGTCGCGGAACTTCTACACCGAGACGGAACTCGCGGCGCTGGAGCTGACGGAGGCGGTCACGGTCCTCACGGACGGCTTCGTGCCGGACGAGGTGTACGAGAACGCCGCCAAGCACTTCGACGAGGCGGAACTGGCCCAGCTGATCGCCGCGATCACGGTGATCAACGCATGGAACCGGTTCGGTGTGACGACCCGCGCGGTGCCGGGCCACTACCAGCCGGGGCAGTACTCGTGACGGCCCGCACGACGGTCCTCGACTCCGACGTCCGCGCCGCGATGCAGGCGCTGAGCGCCGCGGCGAAGAAGGGCCTCGGTGACCCGGCCCTCGCCGAGCTGGTCCAGATCCGCGCATCCCAGCTCAACCACTGCGCCTTCTGCCTGGACCTGCACCTCACGATCGCCCGCCGGCACGGCGTGAGCGAGCGTCAGCTGGACCTGCTGGACGCCTGGGAGGAGGCCGGGGAGGTCTTCGACGAGCGGGAGCGGGCCGCGCTGGCGCTGACGGAGGCGGTCACGGTGCTCGCTGGGGGCACCTCCCGGACGAAGTCCGGGGGAGGCTTCGTGCCGGACGAGGTGTACGAGAAGGCCGCCCAGCACTTCGACGAGGGGCGGCTCGCCCATCTGGTCGCCCTGATCACCGTCATCAACAACTGGAACCGGCTGATGGTCAGCCGGCGGATCCCGGCGGGGAGCACACGATGGTGAGCGGCACCGAGACCTTCCGGGCCCTGCATCATGGCCGGCTGCCGGGCGATCCCCTGGTGCTGCCCGGGCCCTGGGACGCGGCCAGCGCACGGGTGTTCGCGGACGCCGGGTTCCCGGCGCTCGCGACGCCCAGCGCCGGGGTCGCCGCCTCGCTCGGGTACGCGGACGGCGAGACGCCCGCCGACGAGATGTTCGCGGCGGTCGCGCGGATCGTACGGGCCGTCGACGTGCCGGTGTCTGCCGACGTCGAGGACGGGTACGGGCTGGCGCCGAAGGAGCTGGTGGAGCGGCTGCTGGAGACGGGGGCCGTGGGCTGCAACCTCGAGGACTCGCGCGGAGGGGTCCTCAAGGATCCGCGGGAGCACACCGACCTGCTCGCCCGGGTGCGGGCCGAGGCCGGCGACGCCCTGTTCATCAACGCACGCGTCGACACGTTCGCCCGCGGCGTCGCCGATCCCGAACGGGCCATCGAGCGGGCCGCGTCGTACGTCGCCGCGGGGGCCGACTGCGTGTACCCGATCGGCGCCCCGGCGGACCTGCTGCCGCTGCTGCGGGCGGGGATCCAGGGGCCGCTCAACGTGTACGCGCGAGCCGACGGCCCCTCACCGCGGCAACTCGGCGAGCTCGGCGCCACCCGCGTGACGTTCGGGCCGGGGCTGCAGCGCCGGGCGATGGCTGCCCTGGGCGAGATCGCCGCGCAGTTGGAGTGACCGCCATGCGACGGGGCACGCATCACTCCCGGCATGGAGTCTCTGAAAATGCGTCGGAAAGCGGGCAAACGTAATCTGACGACCAGGTACTCATGGAGGTGATGCGATGTCCCGGACCCGTGGCTTCACGAGGGCGGCCTGCGCGACGACGGCCGCGGCGGTGGGCCTGCTGTTCGCTCCCGGACTGGCCGGCGTCTCGGCGGCCCAGACCGGCGGTAACCCGGACCCGCGGCGACTGGCCGCACAGGCGCAGGAGGGGCTGCGGAAGGCGACATCGATCCGTATCGGCTACACGGACCACAGCGCGGCGGCGATGTCGAACAACCGTTTGCCGACATCGATGAGCCTCGCGCTCGACCGGGCCGGCAACTGCGCGGGCACCATGACGATGGGCGGCAACGGCGGCACCGTCGAGATCATCAAGCGGGGCGACGAGGTGTGGCTGAAGCCGGACGGCACGTTCTGGAAGGCGGAACTTCCCGGGCAACGGGGTATCGACGCGGCCACCTCGCTCACGGGCCGCTACCTCCACGGCTCCACCGCCGACGCGCTCCTCAGCGGCATCGCCGGCAGCTGCGACCTCAGCACCCTCCAGAAGGCCGCGACGGTCACCGCGCCCCCCTCCCTGACGGAGGGCCTCGCGAGGGCGCTGGACGACACGCGGGTGGTTCCCCTGTCCTTCACGGTGAACGGCCTGAAGTCGACGCTCTACATCACGACCGACATGCCGCGCCGTCTGTACCGGGCCACCCAGACGGGCCAGGGCACGAACCTGGACCTGACCTTCACGGACTACGACAAGCCGGTCCCGACGAGGATCCCGCCGACGAACGAGACGGTGGACATCTCGAAGGTCCGCGCCCAACTGCCCACGAAGTAGGGCGCCTCACGCCCGCCGGCGGTGCTTCCCGGCATGGACACCCTTACTTCCTTTGACTAAGGTCAAAGAACCATGGAGCGAGTGTCCAGTGAGCAGGTGACGGCCCTCCGGCGGTTCAACCGGTACTTCACCCGGCGGATCGGGGTCCTCGACGACCACTACCTCGGCCAGGACCGGCCGCTCGGCGAGGCACGGCTGCTGTACGAGATCGGGGACGGGGCCCCGCTGCGCGAGCTGCGGGGGCGGCTCGGGCTGGACGCCGGGTATCTGAGCCGGATGGCGCAGGCGCTCCAGACGCAGGGGCTGGTGCGGGTGAGCGTGCACCCGGACGACAGCAGGGTGCGGCTGGCGGAGCTGACGCCCGCCGGGCGCGTCGAGGTCGACGAGCAGAACCGCCGTGCCGACGCCCTCGCCGAGAGCCTGCTCACGGGTCTGACCGATGGCCAGCGCGCCGAGTTGACCGGCGCCCTCGGCACCGCCCGGCGTCTGCTGCGCCTGGCCGCCATCACGGTCGAACACGTCGACGGCGGCTGCGCCGACGCCCGCGCCTGCCTCGACGCCTACGCCGCCGACATCGACGCCCGCTTCCCCGAGGGCTTCGACCCCGCCGCCCTCGTGCGCCCCGAGGAGGTGTCCGCGGACGCCGGCGCCTTCCTGGTCGCCTACGAGGAGGGCCGTCCGGTGGGATGTGGGGCGCTGCGCACGCTGGAGCCCGGGGTGGGTGAGATCCGGCATGTGTGGGTGCACGCGGACGCCCGGCGGCTCGGGCTTGCCCGGCGCATCCTCGACGGCCTGGAGCGCCGGGCCGTCGCACACGGCCTCGACGTCGTACGCCTGGACACGCACGCCGTCCTGACGGAGGCCCAGGCGATGTACCGGGCCTGCGGGTACACGGAGATCCCGCGCTACGACGACAACGTGTACGCGGCCCACTGGTTCGAGAAGCGGCTCGGGGCGAGGAGCTGACCTCACCGTCTGCCGTCGGCGGCGAGGCTCCGCCCGGCTGAAGACACCGCGGACGCACCGATCCCCGGGCGGCGGGCACCCGGGGATCGGAGAGCTCGGCCGGGGAGGCCGGGCGGAGGCGGGTCAGATGAGGCCGAGGCCGCGGACCGCCTCGCGCTCCTCCTCCAGCTCCTTGACGGAGGCGTCGATACGGGCACGCGAGAACTCGTTGACGTCCAGGCCCTGGACGATCTCGTACTTGCCGTCCTTGCAGGTGACCGGGAAGGAGGAGATCAGGCCCTCCGGGACGCCGTAGGAGCCGTCGGACGGGATGCCCATGGAGGTCCAGTCGCCCTCGGCGGTGCCGTTGACCCAGGTGTGAACGTGGTCGATCGCGGCGTTGGCGGCGGAGGCCGCCGACGACGCGCCACGGGCCTCGATGATCGCGGCGCCGCGCTTGGCGACGGTCGGGACGAAGTCCTCGGCCAGCCACTTCTCGTCGTTCACGACCTCGGCGGCGCTCTTGCCGGCGACCGTGGCGTGGAAGATGTCCGGGTACTGGGTGGCGGAGTGGTTGCCCCAGATCGTCAGGCGCTTGATCTCGGTGATCGGGGTGCCCGTCTTCTTCGACAGCTGGGTCAGGGCGCGGTTGTGGTCCAGACGCATCATCGAGGTGAAGCGCTCGGCCGGTACGTCCGGGGCGGCGGCCTGGGCGATCAGCGCGTTGGTGTTGGCCGGGTTGCCGACGACGAGGACCTTGACGTCGTCCGCGGCGTGGTCGTTGATGGCCCTGCCCTGCGGCTTGAAGATGCCGCCGTTGGCCTCCAGGAGGTCACCGCGCTCCATGCCCTTCGTGCGCGGGCGGGCACCCACGAGGAGGGCGACGTTGGCGCCGTCGAAGGCGACGTTCGGGTCGTCGCTGATGTCGATGCCCTGCAGCAGCGGGAACGCGCAGTCGTCGAGCTCCATGGCCGTGCCCTCGGCCGCCTTGAGCGCGGGGGTGATCTCCAGGAGGCGCAGCCTGACCGGCACGTCCGCGCCGAGCAGGTGGCCGGAGGCGATGCGGAAGAGCAGTGCGTAGCCGATCTGGCCGGCCGCGCCGGTGACGGTGACGTTCACGGGAGTGCGGGTCATGGCGTTCTCCGTATGACAGCTGGCGGTGGGGCGCCGTCGCCCCGGGGGTACGGGATCTCACGGTCGGCGCGCGGCCGTGCCTGCCGCGGTGATCGATCAACGGAACAAATGATCGATCTCTTGGCGTCAAGAGAGATCCAGCGTCAGGCTATCGCGCATCCGGGATCCCGGACGGCCGGGTCCGTGTGGCCCGTCCCACAACCCGGCGTGGCGGCGGCCGCCCGCGACAGAAGGGGGACTGAGAGGCGGCCGCCGTGGGTGTCCTGCCGGACTCCCGTGGGGGGGCACCCCTGCGCATGCCCCGCGGCGGGACACTCATGCACGCCGTGCGGAGGTTCTTTCCGGGAAGAGGGGCGCTGCATGGTTGCGCGCGCCCTCCAGCCGACGGCGGCGCCCCGGCGTACGCCGCCTTCCCCCCCCGCCTGCCGCCGGGCACGCGCTACGCCGTGCACCCCTTCCGGCCCGACGTCAGCGTCACGCACGCCTTCGCCTCGGCCGCGTCCTTCACCGCCAGCATCGGGGTGTACGCGTCCGTGTCCGCCGCCTGGGTGACCGAGCCCGTCTGCTTCCGGGCGGGCGCGCCCGCCGACACCTCCGCGCGGTCGCCCTGCGCGGCCCGGGTGATACGGGCCCACGCGGCGCCGCACGTCTTGCTGTAACGGACCTCGACGAGGGTCGTGCCGACGGTGACGCTGGTGGTGGTCGTCGCCCGCGTGCCGCCGCAGCCCATGTCCTCCGGGTCCTTGCCGGTGCAGCCCGCGCCACCGCACTTGACGCCGGCGGGCAGGCCGGTGCCCGGTTGCGCCGACGTCGTGGACGGCTCGGGCGCGGTGCGGGGCCTCTTGCCGTCACCACCGGTGAAATGGAACGCCGCCCCGATCACCACGAGCGCCCCGCCCACGCCCACGAGGAACATCGTCAGCCGACGCCCGCGCCGCCCCCCGCCCGACGGGCCCCCGGTGTCCGGGCGGGCGTCGCGGGGCTCGCCGTCGGCCGTCGTCGGCCCGTAGGGCCAGGACGCGCCCGGCGTCCGCGCCGGCCCGCCCCCCGGCACCGGCGACCCG
>NZ_JBHUDX010000084.1:0-158348 GCF_042678285.1 Streptomyces caeni | reverse complement strand
CGGCCGCGGACCCCGGCACGGCCGCGGACCCCGGCACGGCCGCGGACCCCGCGCCCTCCGCCGGGCCCGAGCCGTCGCCGCGGGCCGCCGACCCGCAGGAGCCGGCTCCCGAACAGGACTCCGGGCAGGAGCCCGCGCCCGCACACGACGAGCACCCCCTGACGTCGTACGTCCTGCGGGTGAACGGCGCCGACCGGCCCGTCACGGACGCGTGGATCGGCGAGTCGCTGCTGTACGTGCTGCGCGAGCGGCTCGGTCTCGCCGGTGCCAAGGACGGCTGCTCGCAGGGAGAGTGCGGCGCCTGCAACGTCCAGGTCGACGGACGGCTCGTCGCCTCCTGCCTGGTGCCCGCCGCCACCGCCGCGGGCAGCGAGGTGCGCACTGTCGAGGGCCTCGCCGTCGACGGACAGCCCTCGGACGTGCAGCGGGCGCTCGCCCGGTGCGGTGCCGTCCAGTGCGGCTTCTGCGTGCCCGGCATGGCGATGACCGTGCACGACCTCCTGGAGGGCAACCCGGCCCCCACGCAACTGGAGGCCCGGCAGGCGCTGTGCGGCAACCTGTGCCGCTGCTCCGGCTACCGCGGGGTCCTGGAGGCCGTCCAGGAGGTCGTCGCCGAGCGGGAGGCGCACGTCGAGGCCGAGGCGCCGGAGGGCGAAGAGGCCCGCATCCCGCACCAGGCGGGCCCGGGGGCGGGCGGTGTCCACGCCTCCGCGTTCGACAACACAGCCCCGAACGAGCACCCGTACGGCCAGGACGGAGGCCAGGCGTGAGCAACGAAGCCGCCACCGCGACCACCCCGGCGGCCGCACCGGGCCCCGAGCCGCTGCCGCACGGCCTCGGCGCCTCCCTGCCGTCCTCCGACACCCGGGCCAAGTCCGAGGGCACGTTCCCGTACGCGGCCGACCTGTGGGCCGAAGGCCTGCTGTGGGCGGCCGTGCTGCGGTCCCCGCACCCGCACGCGCGCATCCTCTCCATCGACACCGGCCACGCGCGCGAGATGCCCGGTGTCCGCGCCGTGGTCACCCACGAGGACCTGCCCCCCGGCGCGCTGCACGGCCGCGGCACGGCCGACCGCCCTGTGTTCGCCTCCGAGGTCGTGCGCCACCACGGGGAGCCCATCGCGGCCGTCGCCGCCGACCACCCCGACACCGCGCGTCTGGCCGCCGCCGCCGTCATCGTCGAGTACGAGGTGCTCGACCCGGTGACCGACCCCGAGCAGGCGTTCGAGGCGGAACCCCTGCACCCCGACGGGAACCTCATCCGGCACATCCCGCTGCGCCACGGCGATCCGGCCGCCGCCGGAGAGGTCGTCGTCGAGGGCCTGTACCGCATCGGCCGCCAGGACCCGGCTCCCATCGGCGCGGAGGCCGGGCTGGCCGTGCCCCGGCCCGACGGCGGGGTCGAGCTGTACGTCGCCTCCACCGATCCGCACACCGACCGCGACCGCACCGCCGCCGTCTACGGCCTGCCACCCGAGCAGGTGAAGGTCGTGGTCACCGGGGTGCCCGGCGCCACCGCCGACCGCGAGGACCAGGGCTTCCAGCTGCCGCTCGGGCTGCTCGCTCTGAAGACCGGCTGCCCGGTGAAACTGACCGCGACGCGCGAGGACTCCTTCCTGGGGCACGTGCACCGCCATCCCACCCTGCTGCGGTACCGCCACCACGCGGACGCCGACGGCAGGCTGGTGAAGGTCGAGGCGCAGATCCTGCTGGACGCGGGCCCCTACGCGGACACCTCCTCCGACGCCCTCGCCGCCGCCGTCTCCTTCGCCTGCGGCCCCTACGTCGTCCCCAACGCCTTCATCGAGGGCTGGGCCGTGCGCACCAACAACCCGCCGTCGGGCCATGTGCGCGGCGAGGGCGCGATGCAGGTGTGCGCGGCGTACGAGGCCCAGATGGACAAGCTCGCCAAGAAGCTGGGCCTGGACCCGGCCGAGCTGCGCCTGCGCAACGTCATGGCGACGGGCGACGTGCTGCCGACGGGCCAGACGGTGACCTGCCCGGCCCCGGTGGCCGAACTGCTCCAGGCGGTACGGGACCACCCGCTGCCCCCGCTGCCCAAGGACACCCCCGAGGAGGAGTGGCTGCTGCCCGGCGGCCCCGAGGGCGCGGGCGAACCCGGCGCGGTGCGGCGCGGCGTCGGCTACGGCCTCGGCATGGTGCACATGCTCGGCGCGGAGGGTGCGGACGAGGTCTCCACGGCGACGGTGAAGGTGCAGGACGGCGTGGCGACCGTGCTGTGCGCGGCCGTCGAGACCGGTCAGGGCTTCACCACGCTGGCCCGGCAGATCGTCCAGGAGACGCTGGGCATCGACGAGGTGCGCGTGGCACCGGTCGACACGGACCAGCCGCCCGCGGGCGCGGGCTGCCGGGGCCGCCACACCTGGGTGTCGGGCGGCGCGGTGGAACGGGCGGCGAAGATGGTCCGCACGCAGTTGCTGCAGCCCCTTGCGCACAAGTTCGGCATGTCCACGGAGCTGCTCCAGATCACCGACGGCAAGATCACCTCGTACGACGGCGTGCTGTCGACCACGGTGACCGAGGCCATGGACGGCAAGGAGCTGTGGGCCACGGCGCAGTGCCGCCCGCACCCCACGGAGCCGCTGGACGAGACGGGCCAGGGCGACGCCTTCGTGGGCCTCGCGTTCTGCGCGGTCCGCGCCGTGGTGGACGTGGACGTCGAGATCGGCGCGGTACGGGTCGTGGAGCTGGCGCTGGCCCAGGACGTGGGCCGGGTGCTGAACCCGGCGCAGCTCGCCGCTCGCCTGGAGGCCGGTCTCACCCAGGGCGTGGGCATCGCGCTCACCGAGAACCTGCGCACCGCGCGCGGTCTGATCCGCCACCCCGACCTGACGGGCTACTCCCTCCCGACCGCCCTGGACGCTCCCGGCATCCACATCGTCAAGCTGGTCGAGGAACGGGACGTGGTCGCGCCCTTCGGGGCGAAGGCGGTCAGCGCGGTGCCCGTGGTGACGTCCCCGGCGGCGATCGCGTCCGCGGTCCGCGCGGCGACGGGCCGCCCGGTCAACCGGCTGCCGATCCGGCCGCAGGCGGCGGTGGTGACCCGGTGAAGGGCGGAGACGGCACGACGGAGGACCGGAGCCCACAGTCCGATGCGGCGGAGGACGAGCCCCGCTACGAACCGGCTCCCAGCCTGGGCAGACTGATGCTGGGTCTGCTGGTCTTCGTGCTGGCCGCGTTGGTCGTCGTCCTGGGCGGCGTGTACTTCAGCTGACCCGGGGGGACTCCCGGGGCGTGGCCGCGCGAACCGCGTGCGCGTCCGGCGTTGTCAGTGGTGCCGCGTATCGTTCTCGGCGTTGGGAAGAGCCGTTCGACCGACGACGGGGTGTCTCCTGTCGGGAGACGCACGGAGGACGAGACACACGGGGGAGCAATGGGCACGATCGACGCCGCCGACGTGATCGCACTCACCGAGGCGGATCTGGACCTCCATGTGACACACGAGGAGACGCGACACCTGCTGGCGGGGCCCGGACTCCCGTCCGTCAGCTCCCTGGTGGGCTCCGGGGCGCTGGGCGGGCGGCCCCTGCTGCGCCGGGTGGCCGAGCTCGTCGACGATGCGGAGCAGCTCGCCGAGGAGCTGCGCGACCAGCTGGTCATAGGGGCCGTGCGCAGCCTCGACCAGGATCTGGCGTCCCTCCTGCTGGACGGCGCCACGGGCAGGATCTCCACGACCTGCGTCTTCCCGCGCGATCCCGGTCTGCTGGGCCGCTCACCGCTCGCCCCCTCCCTGGGCGCGCTGCTGCGGTTCGCGGCCGTGACGGAGGAACTGGCCGCGTCCCGCGGCCGGTTCGCGTCCGCCGGGTACGGAGCCGAGGCGGTGGCGGAGACGTCCGAGCGGCTCCCGTCGGCGTTCGCCGCGATCGCCGGGGAGGACGGCCTGGCGGCGTACTGGCGGATGGCCACGCTGATCCGCCCCCTGGCCCGGATAGCGCGCCCCGGCGCGGACCTCAGGCTCGACCTGCCGCCGGGGCTGCTGGACGACGACTTCGGCAGCGGTGCGGTCATGCACTTCGAGGACGTCGACTTCCCCTGCGCGCTCACGCACGAGCCGACCCGCCGCTTCCTGCGCGAGGTGGGCCTGCCGGAGGACGGCTTCTGGTACACGCTGGACACGGACGTCCCCCTGGCGCCCCTGGCCGAGTACCACGCGGACGACCCGGGCGCGAAGGCCGGCCTCCCCGAGAGCGCGGACCGGCTGATACGGCTCGGATGTCTGCTGGAGGACAGCAGCCTGGTCGTCGACGGCGCCACCGGGGCGGTCCTGCACTGGAGCGAGCCCGAGGAGGTCCTGCGCCCGCTCAACGCGGACATCTCCACCCTGGCGTTCACGGTCTGGCTGGTGCACCGGGAGCAGGCGCTGGCCGAGGACCACGGCCTCACGGAGGCGTACGAGGAACTGGCCGCCACGATGGTCGAGACCCTCGCCGCCGTCGATCCGATCGCCTGCGACCGGACCCCGACGGCCTCGTGGGACGACGGCTGGCGCTACTGGCGGGAGGTCTTCGAGGACGAGGCGAACGGCGGACCGCAGGCGTGAGGGGGCACGGCGAGGGCGCATGACCGGCCACGGCCGTCCGCTCGCCGGCGGCCGGCCGCGACACGGCGCGTCGAGACCGTGACGGGAATCGGGAATCGAACCGACGCACCGACCGCAGGACGGGCCGCGGGAGGCGGTCAGGGAGGCGCGGCACTGCAACGGGACTGCCGTACGGCGTTCGAAAAGGCGGGTCGTACGACAAAAGTCCCAGCCGGTTACCGTCCGCGGCCAGGAGTCAACACCGTCCTATCCCCTTACGCTGACCTGCATGGCAGCCCTGGAACCCCGCGACACCGGCGTCCCCCACGCCTCTCCCGCCGTCTCCGGTGACGTCACCGGAGACGGCACCGGCGTACTGAGCCGGCCGTACCGGGCGCTGAGCGTCGGTGTCGTCTCCGTCGTCCTGGTCATCGCCTTCGAGGCGACCGCGGTCGGCACGGCCATGCCGGTCGCGGCGCGGGAGCTGGACGGGGTGTCCCTGTACGCCTTCGCGTTCTCCGGGTACTTCACCACCAGCCTGCTCGGCATGGTGCTCGCGGGGCAGTGGTCGGATCGCAGTGGCCCGCTCGCCTCGCTCACCTGCGGCATCGCCGCCTTCGCAGCCGGGCTGCTGCTGTCCGGGACGGCCGGGGCGATGTGGCCGTTCATCCTGGGGCGGGCCGTGCAGGGCCTGGGCGGCGGGCTGGTGATCGTGGCGTTGTACGTGGTCGTGGGCCGGGCCTACCCGGAGCGGCTGCGGCCGGCCATCATGGCGGCGTTCGCCGCTGGCTGGGTGATCCCGTCCGTGGTCGGCCCGCTGGCATCGGGCGCGGTGACCGAACACCTGGGCTGGCGCTGGGTGTTCATCGGCGTCCCCGTGTTCGTGGTCTTCCCGCTGGCCCTCGCGGTGCCGCAGATCCGGCGCCGGGCGGGAGGCCCCGCCCCGCAGGCCGTCCCGGGCTCCTTCGACGTCCGCCGCATCCGGCTGGCGCTCGGCATCGCCGTGGGCGCGGGCCTGCTCCAGTACGCCGCCCAGGACCTGCGCTGGGTCTCGCTGGCTCCCGGCGTGGCGGGCGCCGTGCTCCTGGTCCCGGCGGTGCTCGGGCTGCTGCCCCGCGGCACCTACCGGGCGGCGCGCGGACTGCCGTCCGTGGTGCTGCTGCGCGGAGTGGCGGCCGGCGCCTTCCTCACCGCGGAGAGCTTCGTGCCGCTCATGCTCGTCACCGAGCGGGGACTGTCGCCGACGCTCGCCGGGTTCTCGCTCGCGGCGGGCGGCGGGACCTGGGCGCTGGGATCGTACGTGCAGTCGAGGCCGCGCCTGGCGCCGTACCGGGAACGGATGATGACGCTGGGCATGCTCACTGTCGCTGCCGCCGTCGCCACGGCGCCGAGCGTGCTGATTTACGCGGTGCCGGTGTGGACCGTCGCCGTCGCCTGGGGCTTCGGCTGCTTCGGCATGGGCCTGGTGATCTCCTCGACCGGCGTCCTGCTGCTGCGTCTGTCGGCCCCCGAGGAGGCGGGCGCCAACTCGGCCGCCCTGCAGATCTCCGACGCCCTCTCCAACGTCCTGCTGCTCGCGGCGGGCGGCGCCGCGTTCGCCGCGCTCGGCGGCGGCAGGGTCGCCCGTACGGCCACCGGGGCGGCCGCCGACGGCTCCCATCCGGCCGCCTTCGCCGCCGTGTTCCTGCCGATGGCGGCGGTGGCGCTGGTGGGCGCGTGGGTGACGACCCGGCTGCGGGAGCGGTGACACGCGGCCCGCTCCGGTGTCTGTGACGCCTGTCGCACCGTGGCCGGATGCGGCACCGTCGGCCCGAGCGGCGGGTGAGGACCCCGGTAGGGTGGCCCGGTTGTCATACCCAGCCGAGCGGCCCGACCACCACCCCACGGAGACCGTGACTACCACCCGCCCGTCATCCGCCGCCGCCCTCAACGGGGGGCCCTCCCGGCCCGCCCACGCTCCCAGCGGCTCCTCGCACTCGCACCACCTCTCTCCCGCCTTCCCCGGCCGCGCCCCCTGGGGCACCGCCGGCAAGCTGCGCGCCTGGCAGCACGGGGCCATGGAGAAGTACATCCAGGAGCAGCCCCGTGACTTCCTCGCCGTCGCCACGCCCGGCGCCGGCAAGACCACCTTCGCGCTGACGCTCGCGTCGTGGCTGCTGCACCACCATGTCGTGCAGCAGGTGACGGTCGTCGCGCCGACCGAGCATCTGAAGAAGCAGTGGGCGGAGGCCGCCGAGCGGATCGGGATCCGGCTCGACCCCGGGTACAGCGCGGGGCCGCTCGGCAGGGAGTACCACGGTGTGGCCGTCACCTACGCGGGCGTCGGCGTCCGGCCCATGCTGCACCGCAACCGCGTCGAGCAGCGCAAGACCCTCGTCATCCTCGACGAGATCCACCACGCGGGCGACTCCAAGTCCTGGGGCGAGGCGTGCCTGGAGGCGTTCGAGCCCGCCACCCGCCGACTCGCCCTCACCGGCACGCCGTTCAGGTCCGACACCAACCCCATCCCGTTCGTGGCGTACGAGGAGGGCACCGACGGGATCCGGCGGTCCGCCGCCGACTACACGTACGGATACGGGTCCGCCCTCGCCGACGGCGTCGTGCGGCCGGTCATCTTCCTCTCCTACAGCGGCAATATGCGCTGGCGCACCAAGGCGGGCGACGAGATCGCCGCCCGGCTCGGCGAGCCCATGACCAAGGACGCCGTCAGCCAGGCGTGGCGCACCGCCCTCGATCCGCGCGGCGACTGGATGCCCAGCGTGCTGCGCGCGGCCGACCAGCGGCTCACCGAGGTCCGCAAGGCCGTCCCCGACGCCGGCGCCCTCGTCATCGCCTCGGACCAGGAGTCGGCCCGCGCCTACGCGAAACTCATCCGTGACATCACCGGCCACCGGGCGACCCTCGTGCTGTCGGACGACGCCGGCGCCTCGGACCGCATCGACGAGTTCAGCGGCAACGAGGACCGCTGGATGGTGGCCGTGCGCATGGTGTCCGAGGGCGTCGACGTGCCCCGGCTGGCCGTCGGGGTGTACGCGACCACCATCTCCACCCCGCTTTTCTTCGCCCAGGCCGTCGGCCGCTTCGTACGCTCCCGGCGCCGCGGCGAGACCGCCTCCGTCTTCCTGCCCACCATCCCCGACCTGCTGACCTTCGCCAACGAGATGGAGGTCGAGCGCGACCACGTGCTCGACAAGCCGAAGAAGGACGGCGAGGAGGACCCGTACGCCGAGGAGGACAAGCTCCTCCAGGAGGCCGAGAGGCAGCAGGACGAGGACACCGGCGAGCAGGACATGCTGCCGTTCGAGGCGCTGGAGTCCGATGCCGTCTTCGACCGGGTCATGTACAACGGCGCCGAGTTCGGTATGCAGGCCCACCCCGGCAGCGAGGAGGAGCAGGACTACCTCGGCATCCCGGGCCTGCTCGAACCCGAGCAGGTGCAGCTGCTGCTGCAGAAGCGGCAGGCCCGGCAGATCGCGCACAGCCGCAGGAAGCCGGACACCGAGGCCGACCTGCTGGAACTGCCCGCCGACCGGCGGCCCGTGGTCACCCACAAGGAACTGCTGGAACTGCGCAAGCAGCTCAACACGATGGTCGGCGCGTACGTCCACCAGAGCGGTAAGCCGCACGGCGTGATCCACACCGAACTGCGCCGCGTCTGCGGCGGCCCACCGAGCGCCGAGTGCACCGCGGGCCAACTGCGCCAGCGGATCGCCAAGGTGCAGGAGTGGGCGACACGAATGCGGTGACACCGGATGTCCGCCCCGGCCGTCCGACCGCGGATGCCCGGGGCGGGCGTCCGGCGCGGGACTTCTGATCCCGCGCCCGGAGCCGGCCGGTCCCGTGGCCGGTCGACGGGCCCGCCGTGGAGGCGCGGGATGTCACGGTCCGGCCGCATTTCCGGGCCCCGTCACGCTTTCTCACGTACATATCACCGAAAAGGGGACGAGTGCGGTCCGTCCACTGACCGGATTCTGGACGGAGCCTTCCGCTGAGCGAACTGGCTCGCTACTGTCCCGCTACGCACACGCCCCGTGGCAGCGCCGCCGCGGAGCGCAGCCGTGAAGCGACCAAGTCCGGGGGCCGCCCGGGCCGCCAGCCGATCGGCGGCCTCTGAGACGCGTCGCCGACGGGACTCGGTGACGCATCCGCGCGAAGGGGCCGCCGACCTCACCACTAAGGAGTGGGCGTCGTGACCGCGGAGACATCTCAGACGCTCGACCGGGGCCTCAGAGTCCTCAAGCTGCTCGCCGACACGGACCACGGGCTGACCGTCACCGAACTGTCCGCCAAACTGGGCGTGAACCGGACCGTGGTGTACCGGTTGCTGGCCACCCTGGAGCAGCACTCGCTGGTACGCCGCGACCTGGGCGGCCGCGCCCGGGTCGGGCTCGGTGTGCTGCGTCTGGGCCGTCAGGTCCACCCGTTGGTGCGCGAGGCCGCGCTGCCGGCGTTGCGGGCGCTCGCCGAGGACATAGGGGCGACGGCGCACCTCACGCTCGTCGACGGGACGGAGGCGCTGGCCGTCGCGGTCGTGGAGCCGACGTGGACCGACTACCACGTGGCGTACCGCGCAGGGTTCCGGCATCCGCTCGACCGGGGAGCGGCCGGCCGCGCGATCCTGGCCGCCCGCGAGCAGCCGGTCTCCGAGCCCGGGTACACCCTCACCCACGGCGAGCTGGAGGCGGGCGCGAGCGGGGCGGCCGCGCCCCTGCTCGGGGTGACCGGGGTGGAGGGCAGCGTGGGGGTCGTCATGCTGTCGGATTCGGTGCCGGAGAGGGTGGGACCCCGGGTGGTGGACGCTGCCCGGGAGGTGGCGGAGGCGCTGCGCTAGGGGGTGTTTCGAAAGTCCTGTGCGGTGCCCGCGGTGCCCGCGGTGTCCGGTGCGTGCTCTCGGCGTGCCGGACGAAAGCCCTCGTACTGGACGTACTCGGGGTTTCGGCCGGTGCGGCGAGTGGGGGCGCCCCCTGCTCGAAGAGCCCGGGGGAGCGTGCCGGGCGCCGTGGGTGCCGTGCGGGACTTTCGAAACACCCCCTAGGCGGTGGCGGCGGACGGGACGGGCGCCGGGGGCGGCGACGGCACGCACCGTCCTCCACGGCACTCCCGGACCCGCAGGTACCCCGTCGTCCACCGGGCCCCTGCCGGACACCACCGTCACGTTAGATTGGCCCCGTGTTCTCTCGTCTCTCCCGCTCCCAGGCCGTCGCCGTCTGCGCCCTGCCCGTCGTGGCCCTGCTCGCCACGGCCGTGTTCGCGCCGCTGCCGTTCTCGGTGGCGCAGCCCGGCATGACGGCCGACGTCCTCGGCGAGAACAACGGCGCCCCGGTGATCACGATCAGCGGGACGCCGACCCGCACGACCACCGGCCAGCTGCGGATGACGACGATCGAGGCGACGGGCCCCGACGCGGACGTCTCCCTGGGCCAGGTGGTCGACGGCTGGTTCCGCACGGACCGGGCGGTGCTGCCGCGCGACTCGGTCTACCCGAGCGGCAACAGCGTCAAGGAGATCGAGCAGTACAACGCCGAGCAGATGAGGCAGTCCCAGGACGCGGCGACCCGGGCGGCACTGAAGTACCTGGACCTCAGCGACAAGCGCGTGAAGGTCACGCTGAAGCTCGCGGACGTCGGCGGCCCCAGCGCGGGTCTGCTGTTCACCCTCGGGATCATCGACAAACTGGACGGCGACGGCAGCGGCGGCGACCTCACGGGCGGCCGCACCATCGCCGGTACGGGCACCATCGACGCGGCCGGCCGGGTCGGCGCGGTCGGCGGGGTCGCCCTCAAGACCCAGGCCGCGCGCCGCGACGGTGCGACGGTCTTCCTGGTGCCGAAGGCGGAGTGCCCCGACGCGAAGGCGGAACTGCCGAAGGGGCTGCGGCTGGTTCCGGTGACCACGCTGAAGGGCGCGGTCGACGCGCTGGTGGCACTGGAGAAGGGGAAGGGCCCGGTGCCCGGCTGCTAGGGGGTGTTTCGAAAGTCCGGCACAGCACCCGCGGCGCCCGGCACGCTCCCCCAAGCTCTTCGAGCAGGGGGCACCCCCACTCGCCGCACCGGCCGGAACCTCAAGTACGTCCAGTACGAGGGCCTTCGTCCGGCACGCCGAGAGCACGCACCGGACACCGCGGGCACCGCACAGGACTTTCGAAACACCCCCTAGGCGGCGGCGAGCCGCAGGCCTGCCTCGACGGGGGTCCGCCCGAGGCGGGTGCGCGGCCTGCGGGTCCGCCCGGCCCGGCCCGGGCCGCGAACCGGTGGGCCGCGGCCCGCGCCCGCTGTTCGGGGGTGCGGGCGCGCTGCGGGGCGAGGCGGGTCCCGGGGTGCATCGGCAACCGGCGTGGCGCGTCCTAGACCTTCTCCGGGTCCTCCGCAGCCTGCTCCACCAGCGGGATGATCCGCAGCGGAACGGGGTTCTCCATGACGATCGCCGTGGAGGCCCGGACGATGCCGTCGAAGCCGACGACCCGGTCGATCACGCGCTGGAGGTCCGCGTTCGACCGGGCCACCAGACGGCACAGCATGTCCCCGCTGCCGGTGGTGGTGTGCAGTTCGAGCACCTCGGGCACGCCCGCCAGATGGGCCCGGACGTCGGGCCCCTGCCCCTGCCGGATCTCCAGCGTCGCGAACGCCGTGACGGGATAGCCGAGGGCCGCGGGGTCCACCTGCGGCCCGAACCCGCGGATCACCCCGTTCGACCGGAGCCGGTCCAGACGCGCCTGGGCGGTGCCGCGCGCGACCCCGAGCCGCCGGGACATCTCCAGGACTCCGATCCGGGGCTCCCGTGCCAGCAGCACGATGAGCCGGGCGTCCAGATGATCGATCGCCATGCCGCGCTCCTCGATGGTCATCATGTACAGAACGCCCGCCAATTCGGGCTATTCACTATGCAGATTGTCCAGCACATGCGCAAACTATTGCGCATCTTGCGGAGAGAGGTGAGGCTGCCGCTATGACGCAGACCACACACCACACCCCTGACACGGCGCGTGAGGCAGACCCCTTCCCGGTCAAGGGAATGGACGCGGTCGTCTTCGCGGTGGGCAACGCCAAACAGGCCGCGCACTACTACTCCACCGCCTTCGGCATGCGGCTCGTCGCCTACTCGGGACCGGAGAACGGCAACCGCGAGACCGCCTCGTACGTCCTGGAGAACGGTTCGGCGCGTTTCGTCGTCACCTCCGTCATCAAGCCCGCCACCACCTGGGGCCACTTCCTCGCCCAGCACGTGGCCGAGCACGGCGACGGCATCGTCGACCTCGCCCTGGAGGTCCCGGACGCGCGCGCCGCGTACGCCTACGCCATCGAGCACGGCGCCCGCTCGGTCGCCGAGCCGTACGAGCTGAAGGACGAGCACGGCACCGTCGTCCTGGCCGCCATCGCCACCTACGGCGAGACCCGCCACACCCTCGTCGAGCGCACCGGCTACGACGGCCCGTACCTGCCCGGCTTCGGCGCCGCCGACCCGATCGTCGAGCCCCCCGAGCACCGCACCTTCCAGGCGATCGACCACTGCGTCGGCAACGTCGAACTCGGCCGGATGAACGAGTGGGTCGGTTTCTACAACCGGGTCATGGGCTTCACGAACATGAAGGAGTTCGTGGGCGACGACATCGCGACCGAGTACAGCGCCCTGATGTCCAAGGTCGTCGCCGACGGGACGCTCAAGGTCAAGTTCCCGATCAACGAGCCCGCCATCGCCAAGAAGAAGTCCCAGATCGACGAGTACCTGGAGTTCTACGGCGGCCCGGGCGTCCAGCACGTCGCGCTCAACACGAACGACATCGTGCGGACGGTACGTACGATGCGCGCCGCCGGAGTCGAGTTCCTCGACACTCCGGACTCGTACTACGACACCCTCGGCGACTGGGTCGGCGACACCCGCGTCCCCGTCGAGACCCTTCGCGAGCTGAAGATCCTCGCCGACCGCGACGAGGACGGCTATCTGCTGCAGATCTTCACCAAGCCGGTCCAGGACCGCCCCACGGTCTTCTTCGAGATCATCGAGCGCCACGGCTCCATGGGCTTCGGCAAGGGCAACTTCAAGGCCCTCTTCGAGGCGATCGAGCGGGAGCAGGCCAAGCGGGGCAACCTGTAGCGCCGGCCGTCGCGCGCCGGCGCCCTCTCCCCGAGCGGCCCCACGGACCATGCCCCGTGGGGCCGTCTCGTGCGTGCTCCTCGCGCAGACGGGTTCACACCGCCGCCTCCGGGTGCGACTCTGTGATCATGAGCCGTATCGAAGCCCCGCGCGACGAGGCCACCGGCAGCCTCGTCGACCGCCTGCGGACCGGCCTGCCCGCCGGGGCCGTCCTGGCCGATCCCGACGTCATGGCCTCCTACGCCAACGACATGGCCAGCTTCTGCGCGGCCGGCACCCCGGCCGTGGTGGTGCTGCCGCGTACCGTCGAGCAGGTCCAGCACGTCATGCGGACCGCCACCGAGCTACGCGTCCCGGTCGTCCCGCAGGGCGCCCGCACCGGACTGTCGGGCGCGGCCAACGCCTCCGACGGCTGCATCGTGCTGTCGCTGACGAAGATGGACCGCATCCTGGAGATCAGTCCGGTCGACCGCATCGCGGTCGTCGAGCCGGGCGTCGTCAACGCCACGCTCTCCCGCGCGGTGGGCGAACACGGCCTCTACTACCCGCCGGACCCCTCCAGCTGGGAGATGTGCACGATCGGCGGCAACATCGGCACGGCCTCCGGCGGCCTGTGCTGTGTGAAGTACGGGGTGACGGCCGAGTACGTCCTCGGTCTCGACGTGGTGCTCGCCGACGGGCGTCTGATGTCCACCGGCCGCCGTACGGCCAAGGGCGTCGCCGGGTACGACCTCACCCGGCTCTTCGTCGGCTCCGAGGGCTCGCTCGGCATCGTCGTGGGCGCCACCCTCGCCCTGAAACCGCAGCCGCCCCAGCAGCTGGTGCTGGCCGCCGAGTTCTCCTCCGCGGCCGCCGCCTGCGACGCCGTGTGCCGGATCATGGCGGGAGGGCACATCCCGTCCCTGCTCGAACTGATGGACCGTACGACCGTCAAGGCCGTCAACGACCTGGCGCACATGGGCCTCCCGGAGAGCACGGAGGCCCTGCTGCTCGCCGCCTTCGACACCCCTGACCCGGCCGCCGACCTCGCCGCCGTCGGCGCCCTGTGCGAGGCCGCCGGCGCCACTCAGGTGGTCCCGGCGGACGACGCGGCGGAGTCCGAACTGCTCCTGCAGGCACGGCGGCTGGCGCTCACCGCGCTGGAGGCCGTCAAGGGCACGACGATGATCGACGACGTGTGCGTGCCCCGCTCCCGGCTCGGCGACCTGCTCGAAGGGATCGAGCGGATCGCCGAGAAGTACCGGCTCACCATCGGGGTCTGCGCGCATGCGGGCGACGGCAACACGCACCCGACCGTCTGCTTCGACGCCCAGGACCCCGACGAGTCCCGCCGCGCCCGTGAGTCCTTCGACGAGATCATGGGCCTCGGCCTGGAACTCGGCGGCACGATCACCGGCGAGCACGGCGTGGGCGTCCTGAAGAAGGAGTGGCTGGCGCGCGAGATCGGCCCGGTCGGCATGGAGATGCAGCGGGCGGTCAAGCAGGTCTTCGACCCGCTGGGCATCCTCAACCCGGGCAAGCTCTTCTGACCCCGGTCCCGCGCCACCGCTGCGGTGGCGCGGCCCGCGGACGTCCTTTCGGTGGATTTCTTTCGCGGCGGGGTCCAGGAATGTGAAGGGCGTGCGCGGTGTCGCCCGGAAAGGGGCGGGTCCGGGCGGAGCGGACGTGGCGCATGCCCCCGTCTGATAGATGTGGAGGCCCCAATGACCCCGCGAGAAGATACGGGACGACGGACATGAGCGCCCCAACCCCGGCACCCGGTGACGACAGGCCCCGCGAGGGGTATTACCCGGATCCGTCCATTCCTGGATATGTCCGGTACTGGAACGGCGCAGCCTGGGTGCCGGGCACCAGCCGTCCGGCGCCCACCGACGGCGAGTCGTTGTCCCCGCCGCCCGGCGCGGGCCCGGCGCGGCCCTCGGTGGAGGAGACCGGACCGCACTTCTTCGACGAGGACCCGGTCGAAGGGCCCCGTGTGACGAGCCCCGTCGACGCCCAGCGCGGCAGCCGCCCGGAGCCCGCCTCGGCCTGGGGCGCCGACAGCTCCCGGCAGTCGGGCTTCGGCAGTGACCAGGACCGCCGGATGTCGTGGGGCGGCCCCACGGGCGCCGACCCGCGGCTTCCGCTCGCGGCCCGGCCCGACGGCGTCGCCGGCCGTGCGGACGGCACCGCGGCGGTCCCGCCGGCCGGATCCGGCTCCGCCCCCGGGAACGACTCCGGCTCCTCCCCGGCCCCCGACGGCACGGTGGTGTTCCGCCGGCCCAAGCGTGGCGACGGCGACGCAGCCGCGGGCCCGGGCACCTTCGGCACCGGGGGTCCCACGCCCTCCGAGGGCACCGCGACGTTCCGTGCGCTCTCCCCGCGCACGGGGGAGCAGGGCGGAAGCACGGAGGCGGCCGATTCCGGTTCGGGCCGGCCCGCCGCGCCGCGCCCCACGAGCCCTCAGGCCGCGGCCCGCCAGGCCCTGGGCCTGGGTCCCGAGGCCCCCGCTCCCGCCCCGCGGCCGGCCGCCCCACCGCAGCCGCAGCCGTCGGCACCGCCGGCGCAGCCCCCCGGGGTGGGCCTGCCGCCGCAGCAGCCGGCCGGTTCCCACGCGCAGCAGCCCCCGGCCGCGGGCCCCTGGCAGCCCGCAGCGGGCGCCGGTACGCCCATGACGGCGGGTCCGGGCGGAGGCCAGCCCTCCTGGGCGCAGCAGGTGCACCGGCTCGCGAGTTCGGGCACCGACGGTGAGGGGCCCGTCGCACCGTGGAAGCCGCCGGTCGAGGACGTCTTCCAGGCGGCCGCACGGGCGCAGGCGGCGGCCCGCCCCGCAGGTCTCGGCAGGCGGCTGGCGGCCCGGCTGCTGGACACCCTGGTCCTGGCGGCGGTCACGGGCGTGGCCGCGGTACCACTGGCCACCAAGGCTATCGACCATGTCCACGCCAAGATCGACGCGGCCGAGCTGTCCGGGCAGACCGTCACGGTGTGGCTCCTCGACGGCACGACCTCGGTCTACCTCGCCGCCGTGGTCGCGGTGCTCCTCGGCTTCGGCGTCCTGTACGAGGCGCTGCCCACGGCCCGGTGGGGACGCACCCTGGGCAAGAAGGTGTGCGGCCTGGAGGTGCGGGACATCGAGGGCCACGAGCCGCCGGCCTTCGGCGCGGCCGTGCGCCGCTGGCTGGCCTACAGTGTCCCGGGCCTGCTGGTGGTGGGCGTCGTCGGCGTTCTGTGGTGCCTGTTCGACCGCCCCTGGCACCAGTGCTGGCACGACAAGGCGGCGCACACCTTCGTGGCGGGCTGACCCGGACGGACCTGTAGGGATGCGGAGCCGGAGGGTTCGCGGTCGACTCGGGCCATGAGCACCGAACCGCCGCCGCCAGGCTCCGCCGACTCCCCGGACGACGATCGCTTCAGGAAGCAGCAGCCCCCGCCCTCCGGGGGCGGCCCCCAGGGCACGCCCCCGCCGCCCCAGGGCGGCCCCTACGGCACGCCCCCGCCCTACGGGAGCAACGGGAGCACCGGTCCGCACGGAGGAGGTCCGTACGGCGGTGCAGGCCCCTACGGCGGCGGAGGCCCGTACAACGGCACGGACCCGCTCGCGGGTATGCCCCCGCTCGCCGACAGCGGCAAGCGCGTGCTCGCGCGGATCATCGACATGGTCATCGTCGGGGTGGTCGTCTGGCTGCTGTCCTGGGCGTTCCGCACCACCCAGTACAACGTCGACACCAACCGGATCGAGTACAGCAAGTCCGTGGGCCAGTCCGTGATCGCCGCCGTGCTCTACATCGCCTACGACACCGTCATGATCGCCAGGTCTGGTCAGACGTTCGGCAAGAGACTGTTGAACATGCGGGTGGCCAACCTCGTAGACGGCTCCACCCCGTCCGTGCAGACCGCGCTGATCCGCGCGGCGGTGCTGTGGCTCCCGTTCGCGTTCTGCTGCGCCTGCGTCTGGACCGCGATCTGCGGCGGCTGGAGTTTCTTCGACAAGCCCTACAAGCAGGGTCTGCACGACAAGGCGGCCAAGACGGTGGAGGTCAGCACGGTCTGAGAGCGGCGGGGGAGTGCAGCGGTGCGCACGGACGAACCGGCGGGCCCGTGGATCACGGGCCCGCCGGTTCTGTGCTCGGTCTGGAGTTGTGCGGGGGCCGCGAAGTGCTGCGTGTGCACGCCCGGTTCAGGGGTTCGCCGGCTCGTGTACGGACTCGGCGGGTGCGGCGGACCGCATCGAGGCCGTCGGCCGTCCGGCCGGGGTCCGCTGCTGTGCGGCGAGCCGCCCGGCGGCGGCCGACGCGGACCTCGGCAGGGGGACCGTAACGGCGACGAGCAGTCCGAGCGCGAGCGCCGCAAGGGCGATCACGGCGATCCCCAGCCCCGAACTCGTCTGTGACAGCAGCAGCATGGCGAGGGTGGAGAAGATCACGGTGCAGGAACCGTAGGCGAGCTGTGCGGCAGTCGGACGAGGCATGGCGATTCCTCGGGGTGGGGGTCTCCCCCCGGTGCCTCTCGCGATGGGGGAGGATGCGGACAACTACGGTGTTCTGTTGGGGCATATGCGGCCGAGCTGCGAATCGTGGGGCGACAACGGTGTCGACAGGGCAATCCGTCGCCATCCCGACGCTTCACCTACCGACTCTATTCGCCTGCATGCCCGAGCGGAACGCCCGGTAAGCGTGACCTAACCCACGGTACAGGTGCACAGGGGGCGCACGGAGTCATGCGGTCCACCAACTGGACACGTGCACGCGCCGGTTGACAGGCGATTATGCCGTTCGTATAGCGAACGTCCAGTTCCATTAATGCATTTGACCTGTTCAAGTCAAGGTCTGTCTTTTCTCTTAAAACTCCGGTCAAATGTCGTCACTTGACACACGCGTACACCGGCGCGCGGGCCTTCCAAGACCAGGACTCCCTCTTCCGCGCGAGACCGGACGCGTCGGGGAGGACATCAAGTGACCAGTAGACCCTGGACGTTCAGAGCGGCCGCGACCTTCGTCGCGTTCGCGGCGGCCACCGCCGGCCTGTCGGCGACCGCCGCGGCCCGACCCGGGCCGAGCACCTCGGCGGCTGCCGTGAACCGGCACGATCCGCAGCCGGTGAAGAGCCGGGAGCACGACTTCGACGGACCGCTGAGCAAGACTCAGGAGGCCCAGCGGGAGGAGGCCCTCAACCGCGTCATATCCGGCAAGGCCGCGGTGGCGGACCGCGGCGCCTCCAAGGTGGTGCGGCTCGGCAGCGGCAAGTACGTCGAACTCGCCCGCGAGCGGACCGACAAGATCTTCACCATCCTCGCGGAGTTCGGCACCAAGACGTCGGAGTACGGCGGCACCGCCGGCCCCGAGCACAACCAGATAGCCCAGCCGGACCGCACCACCGACAACAGCACAGCCTGGCAGGCGGACTACGACCGGCAGCACTACCAGGACCTCTACTTCTCCGCGGACAAGAAGAAGACGTCCCTCAAGCAGTACTACGAGAAGGCGTCCTCGGGCCGCTACTCGGTCGACGGCGAGGTCCAGGACTGGGTCAAGGTCGACTACAACGAGGCCCGGTACGGCACCAACCAGTGCGACACATGTGTGTGGAACCTGGTCAGTGAAGCCCTGGCCAAGTGGGTCACCCAGCGCAAGGCCGCCGGGGACACCGACGCGCAGATCAAGGCCAAGGTCGCCCAGTACGACCAGTGGGACCGCTACGACTACGACGGCGACGGCGACTTCAACGAGCCCGACGGCTACATCGACCACTTCCAGATCGTGCACGCCGGCGAGGACGAGTCCGCGGGCGGCGGCGCGCAGGGCGAGGACGCGATCTGGGCCCACCGCTGGTACGCCTACGGCACCGACGCCGGCCGGACCGGCCCCGACGGCAACCAGCTCGGCGGCACCCAGATCGGTGACACCGGCGTCTGGGTCGGCGACTACACCATCCAGCCGGAGAACGGCGGACTCGGCGTCTTCGCCCACGAGTACGGCCACGACCTCGGCCTGCCGGACAACTACGACACGACCGGCCAGGCCGAGAACTCCACCGGTTTCTGGGACCTGATGTCCTCCGGCTCCTGGCTCGGCACCGGCAAGGACAGCATCGGCGACACCCCCGGCGACCTGACCGCCTGGGACAAGCTGCAGCTGGGCTGGCTGAACTACCGGACCGTCGCGTCGGGCACCAGGTCGCTGACCAGGGTCGGGTACTCGGAGTACAACACCAAGAACCCGCAGGCGCTGATCGTCACACTGCCGGAGAAGACCGTCACCACCGACCTGGTCACCCCGGCCAGCGGCTCGTACCAGTGGTGGAGCGGCAGCGGCAACGGGCTCAACAACACGCTGACCCGTGATGTCGATCTGACCGGCACGTCGTCGGCCACGCTGTCCCTCAAGGGCTACTACGACATCGAGGCCGACTACGACTTCCTCTACACCGAGGTCTCGACCGACGGCGGCACCAGCTGGACCCCGATCGACGGCACGGTGAACGGCGCCGCCATCCCGCGTGACGCCAGCGACCAGCCCGTGCTGACCGGCACCGTCGACGCGTACGCCGACCTCGTCTACCCCCTCGACGCCTATGCCGGCAAGGCGATCAAGCTGCGCTTCCGCTACGCCACCGACACCGGTGTCGCGCAGAAGGGCTTCGCCGCGGACGACATCACCGTCACGGCGGACGGCTCCACCCTGTTCAGCGACGGCGCCGAGAACGGCGCGGGCGAGTGGACGGCGGACGGCTTCACCGTCAAGGGCGCTTCCTTCAGCGACGACTACCCGCAGTACTACATCGCGGAGAACCGCCAGTACGTGTCGTACGACAAGACCCTGAAGACCGGCCCGTACAACTTCGGCTTCCTGAACACCGAGCCGAACCGGGTCGAGCACTTCCCGTACCAGAACGGCCTGCTGATCTGGCTGTGGGACACCTCCCAGGTCGACAACAACGTCAGCGAGCACCCGGGCGTGGGCCTGATCCTGCCGGTCGACGCCCATGCGAAGCCGCTGAAATGGGCGGACGGGACGTACATGCGCAGCCGCATCCAGACGTTCGACTCCACCTTCACCCTGGAGCCGACGGACGCGATCACGCTGCACACCAGCGGTGCGGCCGTGAAGATCAAGAGCCGGAAGGGCGTCCCGGTCTTCGACGACCACAAGGGCACCTACTACTCGACCGCGACCCCGTACTCGGGGGTGAAGGTGCCGGACACCCACACCAGGATCAGGCTCCTGCGGCAGTCGAAGGGCGGCAGTGTGCTGACGGTGGCGGTGCTGCCGTCGCCGTGAGGCACGAGGGCGGCCGCCACTGACACCATGGCGCACAACAAGATCGACAAAGGTCCGCCCAAGGGCCCGGCGATCATGGCGGGAGTGGAACCGCTCACAAAGTGAACAGCATCTGCGCAGGTCAGAGCATGATCGGCCGCACCCCTCTGGCGGGTCGCGGCCGATCGTGTTTAGGTGCGTCCTGTGGCTCTCTTATTGACATCGGGTCTCACGGGGGTGTGACACACATGGCCGCAGGAGGTTTCTGCAAGCTACCGAACGGCAGCGTGGTGGTGGCGCTGAACCTGCCCAGCCCGGGCTCGGGCAGCGGTTCGGTCCGCGTGCTGGTCCTGGCCCAGAACCGCGCCAGGGCGCTGACCCGTCTGCGCAACCTGGGACTGCGCGCGGTCTACCTGCGCGGGAACGCGGCTCCGCCGACCCCCGACGAGATCACGGCGGTCCTGCACCACCCCGACGGCCTGGTATGGCGCACGGCCCCCGAGGCGGCGGCCCAGGAGCTGTCCCAGGAACTGTGGCACCCGATCAGGTCACTGCTGAGGGAGCGGACGGCGCAGGTCTGAGCCCGCTCTACACCACGGGCTTGCCGGACAGCTCGACACCCGCCCCGCGCATCTCCTCCAGCGCCCGCTCCGTGGTCTCCTCGGCCACGCCGGCAGTGAGGTCCAGCAGCACATGGGTGCGGAAGCCGTGCCGCACGGCGTCCAGCGCGGTGGCGCGCACGCAGTGGTCCGTGGCGATCCCCACCACGTCCACCTCGTCGATCTCCCGCGCCCGCAGCCAGTCCCCGAGCGGCACCCCGTTCTCGTCGACCCCCTCGAAGCCGCTGTAGGCCGCCGCGTACGCCCCCTTGTCGAACACGGCGTCGATGGCGCCCGAGGCGACCGCGGGGGCGAAGTTCGGGTGGAAGCCCACCCCCTCCGTGCCCGCCACGCAGTGTGCCGGCCACGAGCGGACGTAGTCCGGGTTGTCGGCGAAGTGCCCGCCGGGCGCGATGTGGTGGTCACGGGTGGCGACGACATGGCGGTATCCGGCGGGGGCCTGCCCGATCAGCTCGGTGATCGCGGCGGCCACGTCGGAGCCCCCCGCCACCGCGAGGCTGCCGCCTTCACAGAAGTCGTTCTGCACGTCTACGACGATCAGGGCGCGGCGCATGGTCGATGTCCTTCGGTTCGGCGGCGGTCGGAGTGGAGGGACCCGGGCCCGGCCGTCTGTACGAACTACCGAGCCTAGGGACTTCGCGGGCGGGACGGGAGGGGGTGAGCGGCGGTCGGTCGGGTGCGCGGGTGCGCTGCCGTTGCATTCCCGCCGGCCGCCCGTTCATGCGCCCGGCCGAATGGCCGGGCGGGGTGTGCGCCCAGCGAGAACCAAGCGGGTACTGCGTGTCGAGCGGGAACCGAGTCGGCACAAGCACTGCTCGGCTTTGCTGCACATACGGGGCAGGTTCCGTTCCGGCCGGTACTGAGGGAGTAAGCCCTTCAGGTCAGCTGACCTGCGGGGCTTACTGAGCCGGGAATCCCCTTGCTTCGGCTGGGGGAGGGTTCAAACGTACTCGGTCGGGATCACCGGCTCCCCGCGCGACAACTGCGTCGCCGACAGCGGCAGACCGGCGCGCGCGGCCGCGTGCCGGTCACGGACCACGTCCAGCGGTTCGCGGGCGACGACCTGGCCGCCCTTGATCAGCTGGACCGGCAGCTGCCGGTCCACCAGCTCCTGCGGAACCGGTCCGCTGCCGATCACCTCGGCCTCCGCCACCCCGTGCTCGTCGAGCCGCCGTGCCGCCCACTTGCGCCCGCCCATCGACGTCTTGCCGCCGGAGGACCTCTTCGCCACCGGCACCAGCGGGGCCTTCGGGTCCGCCGATTCGGCGCGGGCGACCAGCTTGTAGACCATCGAGGCGGTCGGATGGCCGGAGCCCGTCACCAGCTGGGTGCCGACGCCGTAGGCGTCCACGGGTGCCGCCCGCAGTGAGGCGATCGCGTACTCGTCCAGGTCCGACGTCACGATGATCTTCGTGTCGGTGGCGCCCAGCCTGTCGAGCTGCTGCCGCACCCGGTGCGCGATCAGCAGCAGATCCCCGGAGTCGATCCGCACGGCGCCCAGCTCGGGCCCGGCGACCTCGACGGCCAGGCGCACGGCCTCGGTGACGTCGTACGTGTCCACCAGCAGCGTGGTGCCCCGGCCGAGCGAGTCGACCTGGGCGCGGAAGGCGTCCCGCTCGCCGTCGTGCAGCAGCGTGAAGGCATGGGCGGACGTCCCGACCGTCGGGATCCCGTACCGGAAGCCGGAGGCCAGATCGGAGGTGGTCGCGAAGCCGCCTATGTACGCGGCGCGCGCGGCGGCCACGGCGGCCAGCTCGTGGGTGCGCCGGGCACCCATCTCGATCAGCGGCCGGTCACCGGCGGCGGAGGCCATGCGGGAGGCGGCGGCCGCCACCGCGGAGTCGTGGTTGAGGATGGACAGGATCACGGTCTCCAGGAGCACGCACTCCGCGAAGGAGCCCTCCACCCGCATGACCGGTGAGCCCGGGAAGTACACCTCGCCTTCCGGGTAGCCCCAGACGTCGCCGCCGAAGCGGTACGCGGCCAGCCACTGCAGGGTCTCCTCGTCGACGACCCCGCGCTCCCGCAGGAAGCCCAGCACGCCGGCGTCGAAGCGGAAGTTCTCGACCGTGTCCAGGACGCGCCCGGTGCCCGCCACGACCCCGTAGCGGCGGCCTTCGGGCAGCCGCCGGGTGAAGACCTCGAAGACGGAGCGCCGTTCGGCGGTGCCCGCCTTGAGGGCGGCCTGGAGCATCGTCAGCTCGTAGTGGTCGGTGAAGAGGGCCGTGGAGGGAACGTCCACCGGCAGCCCAAGGTCCGCTACGCCCACGAAACCTCTCCTCGCAGAGGGGACTGGAGTACGGCCGCTGATCGTACCCTCATCTCGTCAGTTTGACGATTTGTGGGTGGGTGCGCGGTGGGCGGGAGCGGCACGGGGCTCGTTTGTGCGTGCACCGCCCTGTGGTGGCAGCATGGGCCGTGTGACGGCTCCCGCACCCCTAGAGATCGAACAGACCGAGTCGGTGGAGGAACATTTCGCCGTACCCGAACCCGATGTCCCGTGGGTCACGGTCGTCCACAACGACCCGGTCAACCTGATGAGCTATGTGACGTATGTCTTCCAGACGTACTTCGGCTACTCCAAGGACAAGGCCACCAAGCTCATGCTCGACGTCCACCACAAGGGCAGGGCGGTGGTGTCGGCCGGCACGCGCGAGGAGATGGAGCGCGACGTCCAGGCCATGCACGGCTACGGTCTGTGGGCCACCCTCCAGCAGGACCGCAAGTAGCCCAGGACCCCCCGTGGCCGGCAGGCCCGTCAAGCAGCGAAAGACCCCATGCCAGGACACTTCGAACCGCTCACCGGCGGCGGCGCGGCCGTCGCACTCGACGACGTCGAGATCTCGATCATCCGGTCGCTGGCCGTGCAGCTGCTGGAGCTCATCGGGCCCGGCCCGGCCGAGAACGGCTCCGGCGACCCGCTCGCCGAACTGTTCGCCGAGGGTCCCAGTGAGCCGCCCTCCGACCCCGTGCTGCGCCGTCTGTTCCCGGACGCGTACAGCGGTCCCGGCGGTGAGTCCGCCTCGCCCGGGGAGGCCGAGGAACAGCGCGCGTACTCCGCCGAGTTCCGCCGCTTCACCGAGAACGACCTGCGTGCGCGCAAGCGTGAGAACGCCCTCGCGGTGATCCGCTCCCTGGACGCCCTGACCTCGGAGAACAAGGAGGGGGGCGTGCTCGAGCTCTCGCGCGGGGAGTCCGAGCAGTGGCTCGGCGCCCTGAACGACCTGCGGCTGGCGATCGGCTCGCGTCTGGAGGTCGTCGACGAGGACGACACCGACCACCTCTACGGTCTGCCGGACGAGGATCCGCGTAAGCCGATGGTGATGGCGTATCTGTGGCTCGGTGGCCTCCAGGAGACGCTCATCACCACCCTGATGCCCTGACATCTGCGGACAACGGGCCCCGTTCGGTGCCTGTCCCGGGTCTCGTTCGGTGGCCGTTCCCGGGTCCTGTTCGGTGCCTGTCCCCGGGGTCCCGTTCGGCGGCCGTCCCGCGCCCGCCCGACGGCCGTCGGCGGTCATGCGGTGCCTCGTGCCGTACCGTCCGGCGGTCATGCGGCGATCATCCGGCGTCCGCTCAGGGGACACTCAAATCCGGATAACGATCATGTCACCGTTGTGGCCGCATATGTCCGCTCAGGTGCCCATCTGCCCGCTTCTTACCGTGCCGTGCGTCACATGTCGCACGGCCGGTCCACGACGCGGCCGTGATACATCTTCACGACCGCCCGGCGGGACGCCACCCATGTTCCGCCGGGTGCGCCACCGAGTCGGCGGACCGCCGGCCAGGCACAGCTCCATCACATCCGGGGGGGACCGGAAAGCGGTCCGAAGCCACGGGACTGGCTCGGACCGGAGTGGAGAAAGGCGCACCAACATGACCTCGTCGCAGGTCGGCAAGCAGCACGACGAGCAGCACGACCGCAGGGGAGTCGTGGGCGGCGACGCCCCCGAGGAGGGGTACGAGCGCGGGCTCGGCAGCCGCCAGGTCCAGATGATCGCGATCGGCGGCGCGATCGGCGTCGGCCTCTTCCTGGGCGCCGGGGCGAACATCGCCAAGGCCGGGCCCAGCCTGATCGTCATGTACGCCCTCGCGGGCGCGATCGTGTTCTTCATCATGCGGGCGCTCGGCGAGCTGCTCCTGTACCGCCCGGTCTCGGGCTCCTTCGCGGAGTACTCCCGCGAGTTCCTCGGCCCGTTCTTCGGCTACTTCACCGGCTGGACGTACTGGCTGATGTGGGTGGTGACCGGCATGGCCGAGCTGACGGCCGCCGCGATCTACGTGCACTACTGGTTCCCGTCGATCCCGCAGTGGGTGACGGCACTGGTCTTCCTGGTGGTCCTGTTCGTGGCCAACCTGATCTCGGTGAAGCTGTTCGGAGAGATCGAGTTCTGGTTCTCGATGGTCAAGGTCACCGCACTTGTCGGCATGATCGTGATCGGCCTGGGCGTGCTCACGCTGGGCTTCAGCGCCGCCGGTGACACCGCGTCGGTGGCCAATCTCTGGCAGTTCGACGGCTTCTTCCCGAAGGGCGTCGGCTCCTCGCTGATGACGCTGCAGGGCGTCATGTTCGCCTACCTCGCGGTGGAACTGGTCGGTGTCACGGCCGGTGAGTCCGACAACCCGGAGAAGACCCTTCCGAAGGCGATCAACACCCTGCCCTGGCGTATCGCGCTCTTCTACGTCGGCGCTCTCACCGTCATCCTGTGCGTGGTGAAGTGGACGGAGTTCGCGCCCGGAGTGAGCCCGTTCGTCGAGGCGTTCGCGAAGATCGGCATCCCGGCCGGCGCGGCCATCGTCAACTTCGTGGTGCTGACCGCGGCCCTGTCCTCGTGCAACTCGGGCATGTACTCCACGGGCCGCATGCTGCGCACCCTCGCGGACAACGGCGAGGCCCCGAAGGGGTTCGGTCG
Source organism: Streptomyces caeni (assembly GCF_042678285.1). Lineage (NCBI taxonomy): Bacteria > Bacillati > Actinomycetota > Actinomycetes > Kitasatosporales > Streptomycetaceae > Streptomyces > Streptomyces caeni. Next base: position 132,950 of record NZ_JBHUDX010000084.1, on the reverse strand, counting down.
GCTGTCGTCGTCGAAGACACCGGCCCTCGGCATCACGGTCTCCGTCGCCTTCATGGGCATCGGCGTGATCCTCAACTACGTCGTCCCGGAGAAGGCGTTCGGCTATGTCACCTCGGTGGCCACCGCGGCCGGCATCTGGACCTGGCTGATGATCCTGATCAGCCACGTCCGCTACCGCCGCGCGGTCGGTGCGGGCCGGCTGCCCGCCTCCTCCTTCCCGGCGCCGGGCGGTGTGGTGTTCAGTTGGACCGCGATCGTGTTCCTGTTCGTCGTCACCTGCCTGATCGCCTACGACGCGGACTCCCGGGTCTGCCTGTACGTCATGGCGGTGTGGGCGGCGGTGCTGGGCGGCGGCTGGGCGGCGCTGAGGGTGCGCAACCCGCAGGTCACCGAGCAGGGCGAGCGGGCGTTCGAGCGGGTCGGCTGAGCCACCGCGCACCGCGCCGCGGAGGCCGGGCCCGCGTGGCCCGTCGCCCAGGGTGTCCGCCATGTGGACCGTCCTGTATCACTCATTGGTACGGGACGGCCCCGCTCGATTGTCTGCTTATCCTGGCCAGCATGCTGACCATCACCCAGGCCCTCGTCGACCGGATCGTCGCCCACGCGCGCCAGGACCACCCCGACGAGGCGTGCGGCGTCGTCGCGGGCCCGGCCGGCTCGGACCGTCCCGAGCGCTTCATCCCGATGCTGAACGCAGCCCGCTCCGCCACGTTCTACGAGTTCGACTCGGGAGACCTGCTCAAGCTCTACCGCGACATGGACGACCGCGACGAGGAGCCGGTGATCATCTATCACTCGCACACCGCCACCGAGGCGTACCCGTCCAGGACGGACATCTCGTACGCCAACGAGCCCGGCGCCCACTACGTGCTGGTGTCGACCGCCGACGCGGACGACGCGGGCCCGTTCCAGTTCCGCTCCTTCAGGATCGTGGACGGCGAAGTGACGGAGGAGGAGGTCAAGGTGGTGGAGAGCTACTGATCCCGCAGTTCGGTCAGAGTTCATCCACCATGCGAGATCACACTCGGGGCACCGGGGTGGGAATCGATACGATGACCCCATGGTTCTCCACGACGTGAGCAAGAAGACGCCGGGCATGCTGCTCGTGGCGCGGCTGCACGTCGACCTGTGCAGGCTGAACAGCGCCATCTGTTGACGCCGACCTGCCGCCGTTCGGCCGTGAGCCGCGGCACCCCCCCCGCGTACGACTAGGACTACGCTCCCGCGCCGCCGCGCGCCCACCGACCTGACTTCTTCCGACAGGAGCCCTCAACCATGGCCATCGAGGTCCGCATCCCCACCATCCTGCGTCAGTACACCGACGGGCAGAAGGCCGTCGACGGCAGTGGGGACACCCTCGCCGAGCTGTTCGCCGATCTCGAAACCCGCCATGCGGGCATCCAGGCCCGCATCGTGGACGGCGGCGAGCTGCGCCGCTTCGTCAACGTCTACCTCAACGACGAGGACGTCCGCTTCCTCGACGGCATCAACACCAAGGTCGCCGACGGCGACAACGTGACGATCCTGCCGGCCGTGGCCGGCGGTATGGCCTGATTCCCATGAGATACGACTCCCCGCTCGCCGCGGTCGGCAACACCCCCCTGGTGCGCCTGCCTCGGCTCTCGCCGTCCGACGACGTGCGCATCTGGGCCAAGCTGGAGGACCGCAATCCGACCGGCTCGGTCAAGGACCGCCCCGCGCTGTTCATGATCGAGCAGGCGGAGAAGGACGGCCGGCTGACCCCCGGCTGCACGATCCTGGAGCCCACCTCGGGCAACACCGGCATCTCCCTGGCGATGGCGGCGAAGCTCAAGGGCTACCGCATGGTGTGCGTGATGCCGGAGAACACCTCGCAGGAGCGCCGGGACCTGCTGGGCATGTGGGGCGCCGAGATCATCTCCAGCCCGGCCGCGGGCGGCTCGAACACAGCGGTGCGCGTCGCCAAGGAGCTGGCGGCCGAGCACCCGGACTGGGTGATGCTGTACCAGTACGGCAACCCGGACAACGCGGGCGCCCACTACGCCACCACCGGGCCCGAGATCCTCGCCGACCTCCCCTCCATCACGCACTTCGTGGCCGGACTCGGCACCACCGGCACGCTGATGGGCGTGGGCCGCTATCTGCGCGAGCACAAGCCCGATGTGAAGATCGTCGCGGCGGAACCGCGCTACGACGACCTTGTGTACGGCCTCAGGAACCTGGACGAGGGCTTCGTACCGGAGCTGTACGACGCGTCCGTGCTGACGACCCGCTTCTCGGTCGGCTCGGTGGACGCGGTGACCCGCACCCGCGAACTCCTCCAGCAGGAGGGCATCTTCGCGGGCGTCTCCACGGGTGCCGCCCTGCACGCGGCCATCGGCGTCGGCAGGAAGGCCGTCAAGGCGGGCGAGAGCGCCGACATCGTGTTCATCGTGGCCGACGGGGGCTGGAAGTACCTGTCGACCGGCGTCTACACGGCCGCCACGACGGAGGAGGCCATCGAGGCGGTGCAGGGGCAGCTCTGGGCGTAGCGCGGTGACGCGCCGGGGCCCGGGGCAGCAGCCCCCGGGCCCCGCTTCCGTCCCAGTGAGTGTCATGCTCATGGCCTTACATGCCCTCCGTCGCCCCGGCCCCCTCGCGGTCCGGGGGAGCGGAGGGGATCCTGATGCACGGGGGAAACGTCACATCGGCATCAGGGTCCGGGCACGGCAGAAAGGCGGCCACCCATGCGCCGTACGACGCTCCACCTTACGACCGGCCTCGCTCTCTCGGCGGTGATGCTCCTCCTCGCGGGCTGCGGCGCGCAGAACGGCGGCACCAGCCCCGGGAGCGGCACCAGCCCCGGGAGCGGCACCGCGGCGCCGTCCTCCACGCGCACGGCCGGGGACTGCACGGCCGGAGCCTCGCTCACCGCGGCGGACACCGGCCGCACCGTGTGCCTGACGGTGGGTGGCCAGCTCCGCCTCATGCTGGACGGCACCAAGGAGCGTCCCTGGACCCCCGTCACCGCCCCGGGCGGCGCGCTGAAAGCCATCAACGCCGGCTTCGTCATCCAGCCCGGTGACGCCGTCGCCGCCTTCGAGGCGGTAGCGCCCGGGACGGCACGGCTGACCGCGACCCGCCCCCTGTGCGCCAAGCGGCCCGGGCAGACGTCGTGCCCGGGCATCCAGCAGTGGACCGTCACGGTCGAGGTGATCCGGCCATGAGACGCCCCGGTCCCCTCAGCCCGCCAGATACCGCACCTGATCCCACAGCACGGGGTCCACCACGCCGACCCGCCGCCGGAAGTCCCACAGCGGTACGTCGCGCAGCTCGTCCGTCTCCAGGAAGCCGGGCCGGCCCTCGGCATCGCCCACCGCTCCCGGAGGCAGCGCGATCACACCCGGCCGTTCGTCGTGGTACCTGGTGGTGATCTCCGCCACCGTCGCGCTGTCCCCGCGCACCGTGAGCACCAGGCACGGCCGGTCCCTGCCGCCCGGCCGGTTCCCGTACGGCATGCTCGCCCACCAGATCTCGGCCGGCCGGGGATGCACCCGGGGGCGCCCCGGCGGCCGCCCGGACGCCCGGCGGCGATGACCGCGCCCCCAGCCGTCCACCAGCGTCGCGACCAGCGCGAGCAGTACCACCGCGGCCAGCGCCAGCCACCAGGACGTGTCCATACCGATGACGGTACCGGCGGCCACGCCCCGACGCCCGCCCTGCCGTCCGTCACCCCTGACCGGTGCGCCGCGGGGCACGCGCCCCGACGTGCGCCCCGCACGCCTCTGGTCCAGCCGAACCGGTGACAGGTCAGGTGAGTTCCCCCACAACAGCCCCTGGCGGAGGAGCGACCGGCCCTTTTGCGCCTTACGCTCGACGGACCGCACGACCCCCGTCAGCGTTTCCGTCCATGCCTTCTGCTATTCCTGCCAGCGCGGAGGTTCCAGCTTTATGAAGCTCACCGTCGTCGGCTGCTCGGGGTCGTTCCCGTCCGCGGAATCGGCCTGTTCGAGCTACCTCGTCGAGGCCGACGGCTTCCGGCTGCTTCTCGACATGGGTAATGGCGCCCTGGGCGAGCTGCAGCGCCACTGCGGTCTCTACGACCTCGACGCGATCTTCCTCAGCCATCTGCACGCCGACCACTGCATCGACATGCTCGGGTACTTCGTCGCGCGCTACTACCGCCACGACGGCGGCCGGGCCGACCCGATCCCGGTCCACGGCCCCGAGGGCACCGAGCAGCGCCTGACCACCGCCTACGCCGACACGCCCTCGGCCTCCTCGATGAGCGAGGTCTTCGACTTCCACACGGTCAAGCCGGGCACGTTCGAGATCGGCCCCTTCACCGTGCACACGGAACGTGTGGTCCACCCGGTGGAGGCGTACGGCATCCGGGTCGAGCACGGCGGCAGGGCGCTCACGTACTCCGGCGACACGGGTGTGTGCGAGGGCCTGGTCGAACTCGCCCGTGACACGGACCTGTTCCTGTGCGAGGCCGCGTTCACCTACGGCAAGGAGAACATTCCGGACCTGCACCTCAACGGCCGCGAGGCCGGGGAGACGGCCGCCCGCGCCGGAGCCCGCCGCCTGGTCCTCACCCATATCCCCCCGTGGACGGACCCCCAGGTCAACCTGGCGGACGCCCGTGTGGCCTACGCCGGCCCGGTGGAGCTGGCGGTGCCGCGGGCCTCGTACGAGATCTGAGCGCACACACGGTGTCGCCCGGACCGCCGAGCGGTCCGGGCGACACCGTTGTTTCGGGCGTGCCGCCGCCGGCGGTGCTACTTGGCCTCCGCCTTCTGCAGCTCCGCGAGTTCCTCGTCGGACTCTCGGCCCGGCGTGGGCAGGTTGAACTTGATGATCGCGAAGCGGAAGACCGCGTAGTAGATCCCCGCGAAGCACAGGCCCACCAGGACCAGGCCCCACGGGTTGGTCGCGATGCCGAGGTTCAGTCCGAAGTCGACCACGCCGGCCGAGAAACCGAAGCCGTCCTTCATTCCGAGCGCCCAGGTCAGCGCCATGGAGACGCCGGTGAGGACCGCGTGGATCGCGTACAGGACCGGCGCGATGAACATGAAGGTGAACTCGATCGGCTCGGTCACGCCGGTGACGAAGCTCGTCAGGGCGATGGAGAACATCATGCCGCCGACCACCTTGCGGCGCTCTGGCCGGGCGCAGTGCGCGATGGCCAGGCAGGCCGCCGGGAGACCGAACATCATGATCGGGAAGAAGCCCGTCATGAACTGGCCGGCGCCCGGGTCGCCGGCGAGGAAGCGGGCGATGTCGCCGCTCTTGCCGTGGTAGTCGCCTGCCTGGAACCACGGGAACGAGTTCAGCAGGTGGTGCATGCCGATCGGGATGAGCGCGCGGTTGGCGATGCCGAAGATGCCGGCCCCGACCGCGCCCGAACCCACCAGCCACTCACCGAAGTTGTGCAGCCCCGTGCCGAGGACGGGCCAGATGTAGCCGAAGACGATGCCGATGACCAGCCCCGCGAAGGCCGACAGGATCGGCACGAGCCGGCGGCCGCCGAAGAAGCCGGCCCAGTCCGGCAGCTTGGTGCGGTGGAAGCGCTGGTAGAGCAGGGCGACGACGATGCCCATCACCACACCGCCGAGGACCTTGGCATCCACGGGCTCGTTCCCCATGACGACCTTGCCGTCGGCGACCTGCGCCACCTTCGGCAGGTTCTTGTCGGTGAACGTGGCCAGCACGTTCTTGAAGACCAGGTAGCCGACGACCGCCGCGAGCGCCGTCGAACCGTCCGACTTCTTGGCGAAGCCGATCGCGATGCCGACGGCGAACAGCAGCGCCATGTTGTCGAGGATCGCGTTGCCGCCGGCCGCCATGAAGCCCGCGATCTCGGTGAGGAAGGAGGGGAAGGACGGGCGACCCAGCATGTCGGTGTTGCCGAGGCGGACCAGGAGGGCGGCGGCGGGCAGGACCGCCACCGGCAGCATCAGGCTGCGGCCGATGCGCTGCAGAACAGCCATCGCCCCGGCGCCCCTCTTCTTCTCGGCCGCGGGGGCGGCGCTGAGCGTGGACACAACTTCCTCCAGTGGGCAAGGCGCCGCCCGGGGACAGGGGAAGGGGGGACGGCGGCGTCTCCTGTGTGCGACACGGCGGCGCACCCGGGACCGGGGCGGCCGCGCATGGTCTACACCACATGTGGTGTAGACCTGTTGTAGCACGGTGGAGGCGGGATGAGGAACCCGTCATTTCTGTGGCCTCGGGCATGGGGGAATAATGCCGCACTCCTGGCGAAAACCCCCGGGTCGGGTTCCGGGCCCCCCGAGGCCGGGGTGCCACCGGTACGGCCGCAGGAGTTTGGCGACCCTCCCCGAGGTGGTGTAGACCAGTTGGCGACACAGCGGTTCGGACCAGGGAGACAGGACATGGCCAGCAAGGCAGAGAAGATCGTCGCCGGGCTCGGCGGCATCGACAACATCGAGGAGATCGAGGGCTGCATCACCCGGCTCCGCACCGAGGTCGCCGACCCCTCGCTGGTCGACGAGGCCGCCCTGAAGGCCGCCGGCGCCCACGGCGTCGTCAAGATGGGCAGCGCGATCCAGGTCGTCATCGGCACGGACGCCGACCCGATCGCGGCGGAGATCGAAGACATGATGTGAGCCGCACCGGCCCCGCGCCCCCACTGCGCCGGGTCGTGCGCGCATGTGAGGGAGGGGGTCCCTCCCCCCCCCGTGGAAGGGGCCCCTCCGGTGTATACGGCTAGGCTCGGGCCATGTCTCGAATCGACGGCCGCACCCCCGAACAGCTCCGCCCCATCACGATCGAGCGGGGCTGGAGCAAGCACGCCGAGGGCTCCGTCCTCGTCTCCTTCGGCGACACCAAGGTCTTCTGCACCGCCTCCGTCACCGAGGGCGTGCCGCGCTGGCGCAAGGGCGGCGGGGAGGGGTGGGTCACCGCCGAGTACGCCATGCTGCCCCGCTCCACCAACACCCGGGGCGACCGCGAGGCGGTCAGGGGCAAGATCGGCGGGCGTACGCACGAGATCAGCCGGCTCATCGGCCGCTCCCTGCGCGCCGTCGTCGACTACAAGGCCCTCGGCGAGAACACGATCGTCCTGGACTGCGACGTGCTCCAGGCGGACGGCGGCACCCGCACCGCCGCGATCACGGGCGCGTACGTCGCCCTCGCCGACGCGGTGGCCTGGGCGCAGCGCAAGAAGCTCGTGAAAGCGGGCCGGCAGCCGCTGACCGGCACGGTCTCGGCCGTCTCCGTCGGCATCGTGGGCGGCGTGCCGCTCCTGGACCTCTGCTACGAGGAGGACGTCCGTGCCGAGACCGACATGAACGTCGTCTGCACCGGCGACGGCCGTTTCGTGGAGGTGCAGGGCACGGCGGAGGCGGCGCCCTTCGACCGCGAGGAGCTGAGCGCCCTGCTCGACCTGGCGGTCGCGGGCTGCGACCGGCTGGCGGCGGTCCAGAACGCGGCGCTGGAGGCAACCGCGTAGCGCCTCCCGGCGTTTTCAGGGATAGTCGCGTGGCCGACGCGGCGGGCGCGCGGACACCACCGTGCGCCCGCCCGCGGCCTCGTACGACCATCGACACCGCGGGCGAGCCGGACCGGTCGGCGCGTCCACGGAACCGTGCAGCACCGTCAACGGGAGGAACCGTTCCATGGCCGCGCGCCACCGCCGACGCACCGTCACCGCCGTGCTCGCCGCCGTCGCCGTACTCGCCGCCGTGGGCGCGAGTTCGGGCTGCGATGCCGTCAACAAGGCGATCGACTGCGTGCAGACCGCCGATGCGATAGCCGACAGCGTCACCGACCTCCAGCAGGCCGTCGAGAACGCGGCCAACGATCCGACACAGGCCGGCGCGTCCCTCGACTCCATCGAACGGAACCTGGACAAGATCGGCGACAAGACGGACAACGTCGACGTCAACAAGGCGGTCGACGACCTCCGCAAGGCCGTCGGGAACGTCCGCGACGCCGTCGAGAACGGCGACAAGACCCCCGACGTCGGCCCGGTGACGGACGCGGCGGGGGAGCTGACGAAGGTGTGCACGTCGTGAGGGGGAGGGCGCGGCGGACGGTGGCGCGGCACGGATACTGGTGGGCATGACCCGCCTGATCCTCGCCACGCGCAACGCCGGAAAGATCGCCGAACTGAAGGCGATCCTCGCCGACGCGGGCCTCCCGCACGACCTGGTCGGCGCGGACGCCTACCCCGACATCCCCGACGTCAGGGAGACGGGCGTCACCTTCGCCGAGAACGCCCTCCTCAAGGCACGCGCCCTGGCCGAGGCGACGGGCCTGCCCGCCGTGGCCGACGACTCGGGCCTGTGCGTCGACGTCCTGAACGGCGCGCCGGGCATCTTCTCGGCACGCTGGGCGGGCAGGCACGGCGACGACAAGGCGAACCTGGAGCTGCTCCTGGCCCAGCTCGCGGACATCGACGACGCCCACCGGGGCGCCCACTTCGCCTGCGCGGCCGCACTGGCGCTGCCCGACGGCACGGAACGGGTGGTCGAGGGGCGGCTGCCCGGCAGGCTGCGCCACGCCCCGGCCGGGACCAACGGCTTCGGCTACGACCCGATCCTCCAGCCGGAGGGCGAGCTACGGACCTGCGCGGAGTTGACGCCCGAGGAGAAGAACGCGATCAGCCACCGGGGCCAGGCGTTCCGGGCGTTGGTGCCGGTGGTGCGGGAACTGCTCGGCTGAGACAGCGCACGGGGAACGGCCCGCGCGTCGATGCTTCGACTCGCAGGCCGTTTGTGTGCGGCGGAAGGGATTCGAACCCTCAAGCCCGATCAAGGGCCACAGATCCTAAGTCTGCTGCGTCGCCATTGCGCCACCGCCGCTAGCTGCCCACAATCGTACCGGGAGTCGTCTGCCGTCTTCCGCCTCCCCTGCACCACGTGCTTGTGAACGCGTGGCAGTTGGGGCACGGGAGCCGGAGATTCTCACGGCGGTTGTCGCCCGCTCACCGTTGACGTGATCCGCTTCCAGCGTCATGGGCTTTCAGAGCCACTCAGGACCGCTCCCGCACCCGGCGCACATACGTCCCTTGCCGCGCTCCCGGTAACTGGCCGGTGTGGAACGGCAGTCGGGGCACAGCTGGCACAGGTCGCCGATGCGGTTGTGGTGCCCGTCGCCATCGACACCCCCCTCGCGCTCGAAGTGCGAGACCTCCACGCCCAGCCTCTCCGACGCCTCCGACAACGTCCGCGACGCCCCGGCTGCTTCCTCCAGGCGCTGCCTGGTGTACGCGCCGGCTCCCATCGGTTCCCCTCTGTTCTCGGCCACGCGTTCGTGGCCTCGTACGGAGTGACGAGCCGTTTGCCGGGCAGTCACGAAGAGGCATGCGAAAGGGGCTGGCGACGAGGGTCACCAGCCCCATTTTCCGGTTTGGCCTACAAGTACAGCCCGGTGGAATCCTCCGACCCCTCGAAGCGGTCCGCCGCCACGGCGTGCAGATCGCGTTCACGCATCAGGACGTACGCGATCCCGCGCACCTCGACCTCCGCCCGGTCCTCCGGGTCGTACAGGACCCGGTCGCCCGGCTCCACGGTCCGTACGTTCTGCCCGACCGCGACGACCTCGGCCCAGGCGAGGCGCCGGCCGACGGCCGCGGTCGCGGGGATCAGGATGCCGCCGCCCGACCTGCGCTCGCCCTCGGCGGCGTCCTGCCGCACCAGCACGCGGTCGTGCAGCATCCGGATCGGCAACTTGTCGTGGTGGGTCTTCTCGCTCACACCCCGAACCTACCTGCCTTCGACGGTTTCGTGCGCGGCCGGGTCAGCCCCTGCGCCGCCGGGAGCCCAGGGCGAGCAGCCCGACGACCCCGACCGCGACCAGTGCCACGGGCACGATGCGCTCCAGGCGCGGCGTGCCCTCCTGCGTGACCAGCTGCCCCTTCACCTGGCTGACGACATGGTTGGCCCGGACGTATGCGCGTCCGAACGTGTGGTCGACCTGAGAGACGATCTTGGCTTTGACGTCCCCGGCGATCGTCTTCGGGTGCACCCGGACGCCGATCTCGTCGAGCGTCTCGGCCAGCGTTTCGCGGCGGCGCTTGATGTCCGCCTCGATCTGCGCCGGAGTCCTGGTGTCCGGTGTGCTCGACGTGTCCGCCACCGTGCTTCCTCCGTGGTCGTGTGCGACGTGTTCCGCGTAATTCCCGCATCTGTGGTCGACAGTCTGTCAGCTCGGCGCCAAGCGCACCCCCGCGGCACCCCTATGGGGGTCCGGAAGGGCATTAGGCTCGTCGGGCAACCTGCCCCTTGCCCTGTGAGGTACCGATGAGCGAGCGACTCCAGCCCGGCGACCCCGCCCCCGACTTCACCCTGCCGGACGCGGACGGCAACGAGGTCTCCCTGGCCGACCACAGGGGACGCAAGGTCATCGTGTACTTCTACCCGGCCGCGCTGACCCCGGGCTGCACCAAGCAGGCGTGCGACTTCACGGACAACCTGGAGCTGCTGGCGGGCGCGGGCTACGACGTCATCGGGATCTCCCCAGACAAGCCGGAGAAGCTGGCGAAGTTCCGCGAGAAGGAGCAGCTGAGGGTCACGCTCCTCGCCGACCCCGACAAGAAGGTCCTGGACGCGTACGGCGCCTTCGGCGAGAAGAAGCTGTACGGCAAGACGACCGTCGGCGTCATCCGCTCCACGGTGATCGTGGACGAGGAGGGCAAGGTCGAGCGCGCGCTGTACAACGTGAAGGCCACGGGGCACGTGGCGAAGATCATCAAGGATCTGGGGATCTGAGTCGCCGCCTCCCACGGGAAACGGCCCGCGCCGGATCGATCCGACGCGGGCCGTTCGAGGTCGCGGCTGTGCCGCCCCTGCGGCCGGTGCCTATGACCGGCGGCTCGGCACGGCCAGGAGTCCCGCCGTCGTCGTGCCGCCCGTCGAGGTGCCGGACCCCGTGGTCCCCCCGGACCCGGTGGTCCCCCCGGACCCGGTCGTGCCGCCGGTGTCGGTCGTGCCGCCCGTGGTCGTCCCGCCCGTGTTCGTGGTGCCGCCGGTGTCGGTCGTCCCCCCGGACCCGGTGGTGCCCCCGGTGTCGGTGGTGCCGCCCGTTCCGGGCGTGCCGCCGGTGGTCTGCCCCAGGCTCTGACCCTGGTCCTGGCCGGGCGTGGGCGGGGTGCTCGTCGTGCCGCCGTTGTCCTGGGCGCCGGGGCCGCCCGGCGACTCGGTCGCGGGGCTCGTGGGCGGCTCCACGACCCGGTCGGCACCGTCCTGGAGGCGGAGGTCGAAGCCCTTGACCGGCTTGCCCTTCAGAGCCGCCTTCGTGAACTGGGCCCAGATCCGGGCAGGTGCGCCGCCGCCGTTGACGCGGGCCTGGCCCATGGCGCCGTACAGCGACTCGTGCTCGCCCGTGTCCGGGTCCTGGCCCATCACCGAGACCACCGTCGCCAGCTGCGGGGTGTAGCCCGCGAACCAGGCCGCCTGGTCCTCCTCCGCCGTGCCCGTCTTGCCGGCGGCGGGCCGCCCGGCGGCCTGCGCCGCGGTCGCGGTGCCGTTGTCCACCACGCTCTGCAGGACGGCCGTGGTGGTGTCGGCCGCTTCGCGGCTCACCACCTGCTCCGCCCGCCGCTGTGGCAGCGGCACGTCGTCCGTGCCGTCCTTGGAGATCTTCTTGACGAGCGTGTACGTGCCGTGCCTGCCGTGGTTGGCGAGCGTCGCGTACGCCTCCGCCATGTCGAGGACGCTCGCGGTGGCCGTGCCGAGCGCGATCGACGGGTACGGCTCGAGGTCGGGGGTGTTTCCGGGCACCCCGAGGGCGACCGCGGTCTCCTTGACCCGGGACGGGCCGACGTCCACCGCCATCTGCGCGTACACCGCGTTCACCGACTTGTCCGTGGCCCTGCGGACGGTGATCGGGCCGTAGGAGACGTTGTCCTCGTTCTCGGGCGCGTACGCCCCGCCGCTCCAGCCCTGCACCGGGCGCTTGTCGGTGCCGTCGTACACCGTGTTCGGGGTGATCGTGACGCCGTCCTGGGTCCGGGAGGCGTTCTGCACGGCCGAGGTGAACACGAACGGCTTGAACGTGGAACCGACCTGGTAGTCGCGGCGGGTCGCGTTGTTGACGTACTGCTTGGTGTAGTCGATGCCGCCGTACATCGCGACGACCTCGCCGGTCGTGGGGTCGACGGCGACGCCGCCCGCGCGGACATAGCGGTCGACCTTGCGGTTCTTCTTGTCGAGGCGGGACATCACCTGGTCGTCGACGGCCTTGACGAAGGCGTCCTGCCTGGGCTTCTGCAGGGTGGTGGTGATGCGGTAGCCGCCGGCGGCCAGGGTGTCCTCGTCGATGATCTTGTTGGTGGCGAGGTAGTCCTTGATCGCCTGGACCAGGTAGCCGCGCTGGCCGGACATGCCGGTCGCGAACACCTGCTGGCGGGGCGCGGGGAACGTCACCTTCGCCCGCTGGGCCGGGCTCAGCCAGTGCTTCGTCACCATGCCGTCGAGGACGTAGTTCCAGCGGGCCAGGGCGGCCGTCCTGTTCTCGGGGTGCGCGATCACGTCGTACTCGCTCGGCGCGTTCACCAGCGCCGCGAGGTAGGCGCCCTGACCGACCGTGAGGTCCTTCGCGTCGACGCCGTAGTACGCCTGCGCCGCGGCCTGGATGCCGTAGGCGTTGCGGCCGAAGTAGCTGGTGTTGAGGTAGCCCTCCAGGATGTCGTCCTTGCTCTTCTCGCGGTCCAGCTTGATCGCGATGAAGAACTCCTTCACCTTCCGCGTGACGGTCTGCTCCTGCCCCAGGTAGTAGTTCTTCACATACTGCTGGGTGATCGTCGAGCCGGACTGCCTGCCCTTGCCCGTGGCCGTGTTCCAGCCGGCCCGGATCATCGCCTTCGGGTCGATCGCGGACTCGGAGTAGAAATCGCGGTCCTCGGCGGCGAGCACCGCGTGCTGGGCGTCCTTGGAGATCCGGGCGAGCGCCACGCTCTCCCGGTTGACCGAGCCGTCCCGGGCCAACTCGCTGCCGTCCGCGTACAGATACACATTGCTCTGCTTGGTCGCCGCCGCGTTCGCCGGCGGGATCTTGACCATGTAGTAGCCGAGCGCGAAGAGGCCGATCAGGAGCAGGACCACGACGACGAGGGTGCCGAGCACCATCCGCCAGGTCGGGATCAGCCGGCGCCACCCGGTGCGCCCGGGCCGCTTCGGCTTCCCACCGGGCAGCGGCCCGGGAACCGCGGGCTGCGGATCTCCGGACGCCCCTGCCGGGCTGCTCTGCTGCGGCTGCGGTTCCTCGCTCATCGTGGTGCCGGACTCCCGTTTCGCCTCGTACGTTCCCGTACGCCCTCGTACGCCATCTGCGTCCCCCGATGAAGACTGTCGCACCAAGCGTTCCGTTCCCGGCACGGCGGCGTGTCGTGCGGAAAAAACGTGTGGTACGCCACTTCGTCCGCGCGTTAGGCTTCTGCGCTTCGGCCCGGCACACCTCGAAGGAGGGTTCTCCGTGGGGACAGGGCGGTTGTACGCCGCCGTCGCCGCCGGTGGTTTCCGGCGGTACGCGACCTACCGGACCGCGACCGCGGCGGGGGTCTTCACCAACACAGTCTTCGGGTTGATCCTGGCATACACCTACATCGCCCTGTGGCACGAGCGACCCCACCTCGGGGGGTACGGCGAGGCAGAGGCGTTGACGTATGTGTGGATCGGGCAGGCGCTGCTCGTGGTGGTCTCCGTGATGGGCGGCGGCTTCGAGGACGAGCTGATGGAGCGCATCCGGACCGGCGACATCGCGGTCGACCTGTACCGGCCCGCCGACCTCCAACTGTGGTGGCTGGCCGCCGACCTGGGCAGGGGGCTGTTCCAGCTGCTGGCCCGGGGCGTGATCCCGATGGGGGTCGGCGCGCTCCTCTTCCCGCTCGCGCTGCCCACCCGCCCGTCGGCCTGGGCGGCCTTCCTGGTCGCCGTCGCCCTCGGCACGGTGGTGAGCTTCGCGATCCGCTTCCTGGTCGCGCTCAGCGCGTTCTGGCTGCTGGACGGCTCCGGTGTGGCCCAGATCTCCTGGATCACGGCGACGTTCTGCTCGGGGATACTGCTGCCGCTCAACGTCTTTCCGGGCGCGCTCGGCGAGATCGTGCGCGCCCTGCCCTGGGCGTCGCTGATCCAGGCACCCGCGGACGTCCTGCTGGGCACGGCGGACCCGGTGGCCGTCTACGCGCGCCAACTCGCCTGGGCCGCCGCGCTGCTGGCGGCCGGGCGGATGCTCCAGTCGGCGGCGACCCGGCGGGTGGTGGTCCAGGGTGGCTGAGACGGCGCACGGGGGCGTGCGGGCGTACGGGCGCGTGCGGGAGGGCCTGCGCGCCTACCGGCTGATCACCGCCATGTGGATCCGCTCCACGATGGCCTACCGCGCCTCCTTCGTGATGACGACCCTCGGCAACTTCGCGGCGACCGCGCTGGACTTCGTCGCCATCCTGCTGATGTTCTCGCGGGTCGACGTGCTCGGCGGCTACCGGCTGCCCGAAGTCGCCTTCCTGTACGGCCTCTCCGCGACCGCCTTCGGGATCGCGGACCTCGCGATCGGCTCCATGCACCGGCTGGGGCGGCGGGTGCGCGACGGCACCCTGGACACCCTCCTGGTGCGTCCCGCGCCCGTCCTCGCGCAGGTCGCCGCGGACCGTTTCGGGCTGCGCAGGCTCGGCCGGGTGACCCAGGGGGCCTGCGTCCTCGGGTACGCCGTCGCCGCGCTCGACGTCGCCTGGACCCCCCTGAAGGCGGTGATGGTTCCGATGATGCTGCTCAGCGGCAGCGTGATCTTCTGCGCTGTGTTCGTGGCGGGCGGGGCCTTCCAGTTCGTCGCGCTGGACGCCTCCGAGGTGCAGAACGCGTTCACCTACGGCGGCACCACGCTGCTGCAGTACCCGCCGACGGTCTTCGCGAAGGAACTGGTGCGCGGGGTGACCTTCGTGCTGCCGCTCGCGTTCGTCAACTGGCTGCCCGCGCTGTACGTGCTGGGGCGGCCCTATCCGCTCGATCTGCCGGTCTGGTTCGCCTTCGCCCCGCCGCTCGTCGCGGCGGGCTGCTGCGCACTGGCGGGGCTGGCCTGGCGTGCGGGACTGCGTTCGTACCGGAGCACGGGGAGCTGAGGGCCCATGACGAGTGGCTTCATCGAAGTGGACCGGGTGGAGAAGGTCTTCGACGTGCGCAAGAGAACCGGATTCCTCAAGAGCGAGCGGCGGCGGGTGCGGGCCGTCGACTCGATCTCCTTCACCGTGGCGCGCGGTGAGATGGTCGGCTACATCGGCCCGAACGGCGCCGGGAAGTCCACCACGATCAAGATGCTGACCGGGATCCTCACCCCGAGCGGCGGCCGGCTGCGCGTCGCCGGGATCGACCCCGCGCGCGAGCGGACGCGGCTCGCGCAGCGCATCGGCGTGGTGTTCGGGCAGCGCACGACCCTGTGGTGGGATCTTCCGCTGATCGACTCCTACCGGCTGGTGCACCGTATGTACCGCATCCCGGACGGGCGTTACCGCGAGAACCTCGACCGCTGCGTCGAACTCCTCGAACTGGGCGGGCTGCTGGACGTGCCGGTCCGTCAGCTCTCGCTGGGGCAGCGGATGCGGGGCGACATCGCGGCGGCGCTGCTGCACGACCCCGAGGTGCTGTACCTGGACGAGCCGACCATCGGCCTCGACGTGTTCTCCAAGGCCAGGGTGCGCGGCTTCCTGCGGGACCTGAACAACGAGCGCGGCACCACCGTCCTGCTGACCACGCACGATCTGCAGGACATCGAGCAGTTGTGCTCGCGGGTGATGGTCATCGACCACGGGCGCCTGATGTACGACGGTCCGCTCGCCGGGCTGCACGAGGTGGGCGAGAGCGAGCGCACCCTGGTCGTCGACCTGGAGCGGGAGCTGCCGCCGGTCGAGGTGGCGCACGCGCGCGTGGTACGGGTCGAGGGGCCGCGGCAGTGGCTCGCCTTCCCGGCGTCGCAGTCGGCGGCCCCGCTGGTGGCGCACATCGCCGCGCGGTACCCGCTGGTGGACCTGTCGGTGCGGGAGCCGGACATCGAGGCCGTGATCGCGAAGATGCTCCGGACACGCGAGGACGCCCCGCAGTCCCCGCCGGGGCAGGCGGAGCGGGCGGTCTCGTAGCCGTCGGCGCGGCGAACTCGTAGGCTGACGCCCATGACCGACGCTGTGCCTTCCGGGGAAGGCGACGGCCGGCGGCCGTCGCCGTGGGACCCCGGCACCCCCGTTCCGGAGTTGCGCGCCTCCGACGCCGATCGTGAACGAGTCGCGGAGGTCCTGCGGGACGCCCTCGCGGAGGGCCGTCTCGACATGGAGGAGTTCGAGGAGAGGCTGGAGGCCGCCTACAAGGCGCGCACGTACGGGGAACTGGCCCCGATCACCCGGGACCTTCCGTCGGCGGGTGTCACGGCGCCGTCCGTGTCCCTGAGCAAGGAGCCCGAGCCGGGCGGGCCCTGGGCGGAGCGCATCCTCGGCGGCGAGGGCTCGTCCACGGGGGCCGTCGCCGTCATGTCCGGCTTCCAGCGCAAGGGCCGCTGGACGGTGCCCAAGCGGTTCACCTGCTTCGCCTTCTGGGGCGGCGGCGAGCTCGACCTCAGGGAGGCGAACTTCGCGGACCGCGAGGTGGAGATCAACTGCGTCGCGATCATGGGCGGGGTGAACATCATCGTGCCGCCCGGGGTCGAGGTCGTCGTGCGTGGCGTGGGGATCATGGGCGGCTTCGACCAGCGTGAGGACGGTGTGCCGGGCGCGCCGGGCGCGCCGCGCGTGGTCGTCACCGGGTTCGCGTTCTGGGGCGGGGTGGCCGTCGAGCGCAAGCTGACCCGCGCCGAGCGGCAGCGGCTGAAGGAGGAGCGCCGCCGGGAGAGGCTGGACCGCAAGGCCCCCCGCAAGGAACTGCACGGCTCCCCCGCGGAGGACCTGCTCGACATGCACGACACCCACCTGGAGGCCCTGGAAGCCCTGGAGGCGCACCGCGAGCTGATGGGTGAACGCGTCAAGGAACGCAGGGAGCGGCACCAGGAGCGCCGCGAGGCGCAGCGGGAGCGCCGGGAGGCCCGACGCGAGGAGCGCGACCGGCGACGGCACCGGGGCTACTGACGCAGTGACCGGTGGGGCGGGGTGGCTGGTGTCGTGACCGGTGGGGCGGGGTGGCTGGTGTCGTGACCGGTGGGGCGGGGTGGCTGGTGTCGTGACCGGTGGGGCCGGGTGGCTGGTGTCGTGACCCGCGGGGCGGGGTGGCTGGTGTCGTACGACGGCCCTGACGTGCGTACGGCCGAGAACGTCACGGCCGAAGCGGCCCCGGAAACCCGGTGGGGCTCCCGGCCCTGGTTCCGGCCGGAACCCCGCAGTACCCCCGATTGCGACCCTGAAATGTCCCCGATTCCTCCCGCTCCGGACAGATGCCGGGAACTCCCGGTCCGTTCCGGGAGTCCGTCGGGAAGGGACAATGTGTACGGGGGACGCGAACGGTGGAGCGGATGGAACGCAGGAAGACGGACGACGCGACGGCCCCGGGGCGGCGAGCCCGCCCCGCGATCGCCACCAGCCGGGCGACGACGTCCACCACGAGCCGGGGGGCGACGACGTCGGTCGCGAGCCGCGCGATGACGTCCTTCAGCCCCGCCGACGAGGAGAAGCGCCGCGGCGTACGCCGGATGAAGAGCACGGCGACCGGCCTGCTGCTCCTGGTGGCGCTCGTGTACGCCCTCGCCAAGTGGGCGCAGGACTCGGGCGCGGGTCCGTGGGCCGGGTATGTGGCGGCGGCCGCCGAGGCCGGCATGGTCGGTGCGCTCGCCGACTGGTTCGCGGTCACCGCGCTCTTCAGGCACCCGCTCGGCCTGCCCATCCCGCACACGGCGATCATTCCCACCAAGAAGGACCAGCTCGGCGTCTCCCTGGGCGAGTTCGTCGGCGAGAACTTCCTCTCCGAGGGCGTCGTGCGGCAGCGCCTGCGAGCCGTCGGCACGGGCAGCCGCCTGGGCGCCTGGCTTGCCGAGCCGGCGCACGCGGACCGGGTGACGGCGGAACTGGCGACGGCCCTGAGAGGCGCGCTGACCGTGCTGCGCGACTCGGACGTCCAGGCGGTCGTCGGCGAGGCCGTCACCCGCCGCGCCGACGCCCAGGAGATCGCGCCCGGCCTCGGCAAGATGCTGGAGAAGGTCGTCGCGGACGGCGGCCACAAGCGGGTCGTCGACCTGGTCTGCGTCCGCGCTCACGACTGGCTCGTCCTGCACGACCAGCAGGTCATGGACGCCGTCCAGGGCGGCGCCCCCGGCTGGACCCCCCGCTTCGTCGACAGGAAGATCGGCGAGCGGGTCTACAAGGAGCTGCTCCGCTTCGTCACCGAGATGCGCGACGCGCCGTCCCACCCGGCGCGCGGCGCCCTCGACCGGTTCCTCACCGACTTCGCCTCCGACCTGCAGTCCGACACCGACACCCGCGCCCGTGTGGAGCGGCTGAAGACCGAGGTGCTCGCCCGCGGCGAGGTCCAGGACCTGATCGCCTCAGCCTGGACGGCGGTCCGCTCCATGATCGTCTCGGCGGCCGAGGACGAGCGCAGCGAACTGCGGCTGCGCGTGCGCGCATCCCTGCTGTCCCTGGGCGTCCGCATGGCGACCGAGCCGAAGACGCAGGCCAAGGTGGACGGCTGGGTGGAGGGCGTGGCGGTGCACGTGGTGACGACGTACCGCAAGGAGATCACGTCCCTCATCACGGACACGGTCGCCGGCTGGGACGCCGAGCACACCACGCGGAAGATCGAAGCGCACATCGGCCGCGACCTGCAGTTCATCCGGATCAACGGCACGGTGGTCGGTTCCCTCGCCGGCCTGCTGATCTACACCGTGTCGCGGGTGCTCGGAGCGTAGCCGGCGGCGGGACGGGCACTCGGGTCGAGCGTGGTGCCACCGGGCGCCGCCGAGGAGGACTGTGTCCGTCCAAGCGACCAGATCGGCACGTCCCCGATGTGCACGGCGGGGCTTGCGGCGGTGCTGCTCGCCATCCCGGCGGAACGGCGCTCACCGGAGGACATCGTCCGGCCGCTGACGGCGGCACCGGCACCCGCGGAGACGGCGCTCTAGGGGCCACGGGCCACGGGCCACGGGCCGCGACCCCTGGGGCGCCTACGGGCCCTACACGGCGTAGAAGTACCGGGTGCTCTTCTCGACGAAGTGGGAGGCGTAGACGCGGCCGATGGCGGGTTTGCCGCGGTACATGCCCACATAGCGCTGCCTGCTGTCGACGACGACCGGCCGGGCCATGCAGGCGAACCGGTTACGCTGCTGGGCCTCGGCCCAGTGCACGGCGGCCGGCTCGACGAACTCGCTCACCAGGACGGGGAAGGCGCCCACTCCGGTCTGCAGGCCCACGGGCAGCCCGCCCTTGGTGTCCCGGGCGTACTTCAGCACGCTGCCGGTGAAGCTCTCGATGGCCTGCACGGTGATCTGGGGCACCGCCGCGGCCACCGTGAACAGGTGCAGGTTCGTGGCCATCCAGCGCATCCGGAAGTCGGACCGCCGCCCCACGAGCACGGCGGTCCCGGCCCAGTCCTCCCACCGCGTCGTGCACCCGTCGGCCGTCAGCCGGCCCTCCAGCGCGGCGAGATAGCCCATCGACGCCGACTGCTCCCCATACCCCTGCCCGTACATGGGTGTGATCCTAAGGGCGCCGTTCCGCGCACGCTCCCCCCGGGCGCCGTCGGGATCCCACGTCAGGTGACGTGCCGGCCGGGGCGGGTGCAAGCCCCGGCCCTCGTCACTGGCCCACCCTTCCGTCGATGCACTCGCGCAACAGGTCGGCGTGCCCGCAGTGACGGGCATACTCCTCGACCCTGTGCACCATCAGCTCCCGAACGGCGATCCCGTCCTTCCCCACACGCTCGCCCAGGTCCGGGTGCCCGGCCAGCGCGGCGTCGGTGGCGGCCTGCTCGCGCTCCAGATCGACGTACGCGGCGTCGACCACGGCTTGCTCGGGGACGGCTCCGTCGAAGTCCGCGTCGCGCTTGCCGTACAGCTTGGGCAGCGGCTCCTGGTCGCTGATCCAGTTGCGCCAGTCCCGTTCCACCTCGGCGAGGTGCCGGACCAGGCCGAGCAGCGACATCGTCGACGGTGGAACCGACCGGCGTGCCAGCTGCTCGGGGCTCAGGCCCTCGCACTTCATCCGCAGGGTCATGCGGTAGTTCGTCAGGAAGTCCTGAAGCGTCGCGAGTTCGCCGTCCGGACTGGGACCGTCGCTGTTGCGGGGGTCGGCGTCCGGATCGGCCCACATGTCGGGGTAGACCGTTGCCTGGCTCCATCGTGCGGGTTGGTCATCCATGCGTTCCATGCTCGTCTGCGACGGTCCGGATTCGCCACCGAGTTCTCTCGGGACCCCAGCGGGCCGGGCCGGTACCGCGTCCGCGTCGGTCGGGTGCAAGCCGGCGGAGTCCGGTGCGGTTCGGCAGCGCCCCACAGGGGCGCGGGGAACCGCGCGACCAGCCTGCCCCAAGCTCTCAAGTACGTTCGAGCAGGGGGCACCCCCATCGAACCCGCAGGTGGTGCACCGGGCTTCCCGCGGAGCGCTCAGGCGCGCCGGTCGGCCACCGCCCAAGAGGCCAGCGCCACGGCTCCGGCCACCCCGAACACCGCGGGCCAGGCGCCCACCTTCTTGGCCAGCGGATGCGAGCCGGCGAAGGCGGCGACGTAGGCGGCGCTCAGTGCCCCGGCCGCCGTGCCCCCGGCCTGCCGCCGCCACCGCTGGGCGGCCGCGGCCCCCGCGACGGCCAGCACGGCCCCGCCGAGCTGCCGCTTCCTGGTCCAGCGGGCGACCGCGTACCCGCCGACGAGCCCGCTCGCGGCCACCACTGCCGTAGGAACCTTCGCCATCGCTGCCTGCCTCCCGCTCGTGGGTCTTCTGATCATTCCGCCGAAACGAGGCTAGCCGACACCACCTGCCACCTGGGAGGACACGCACAAGACCCGACAACCTTGAGTCCGGGCTTGTCAACTTTCTGTCTTCGCGCTATATAAGAAGTGTCAGGGCATCGCAACCAGCCACCTCACGAAGGGAAGTGACCCGTGATGCTCATGCGTACCGACCCGTTCCGCGAATTCGACCGCCTCGCGCAGCAGGTCTTCGGCTCCACCACGCGTCCCGCCGCGATGCAGATGGACGCCTACCGGTCCGGGGACGAACTCGTCGTCCACTTCGACCTCCCCGGCATCGACCCCGAGACGATCGAACTGGATGTCGAACGCCATGTGCTGAACGTCCGCGCCGAACGCCGCTCGCAGGCCCCCCACGACGCCGAGATGATCGCGGCCGAGCGTCCCACCGGAACCTTTACCCGACAGCTGTTCCTGGGTGACACCCTGGACACGGAGCGCATCGACGCCTCGTACGACGCGGGTGTCCTGACCCTCCGCATCCCCGTCGCCGAGGAGGCCAAGCCGCGCCGTATCCAGATCACGGGCGGCAAGAAGCAGCTCGGCAGCTGACCACTGCAGAGGCCCGGTCCGCCCCGCGTGCGCACACGCGGGGCGGACCTCGTGACCGGGGTACCCGGGAGGGGACCGGGTGGGGAAGGACAACGGAGGAGTACCCGCAGGATGAGTACGACCATGACGAACGCGGCGGCGAGCGTGCGCGGCAGAACCGCCGCGGCCACGACGAGCCCGACGACGGCCACGGCGAACACGACCACCGGGACGGACACGGCGCAGGCCCGCCCGCCCTGGTCCCGGCTGATCGAGGCGGTGAGGGAATCCGGCCAGTACACCACCACCGCCGAAGCGGAGCACATCACCCGCATCGTGCTCTCCGCCCTCGGCGGCCACGTCATCGGCGACGAGCGCGTGGAACTCGCCCGCCGGCTCCCCGAGGAGGCGGCACGCCTGATCGCGTCCCAGATCCCGGTGACGCGCCCGCTGACCGCGCCCGAGTTCGTGGACGCGGCCGCCACCCGCATCGAGGGCTCCACACCGGCGACGGCACGCTGGGACGTCAGTGCGGTCCTCGGCGCGCTGCCCGACTTCGCGGGCGACGACCTGACCGACCGCATCCTGCGACAACTCCCCTCCGGCTACGCGCTGTTGTTCGGAAAGGCGGAGCTGGCACCGGTGGCCTGACACCATGGGCCCACCCCGCGGGCCGACTCCGGTGCGGCCGTGGTGTCAGCCGTCCCGGCGGCCCGCGTCGGCACAGCGGGCGCCCGCGCGGGGAATGCGGGCGCCCGCGCGGGGAATGCGCCGCGCCACCAGGAACCCGGCGAGGACCGGTACGGCACCGGGAGCTGCACCGGTACGGCGGGCCCCAGGCTGCCGAGATGCGTCCCCGGTCGGGATGTGCTGCTCTGAGAAGAGCGTCACGACGCGTGAGCGGGATTCTTCGGCCACACCCGTCGCGGGTGCCCGGCCGCTCCCCCGAAGGGCATCGCGCCATGCCGAAAGCAGGCACCTTCCCGTCCCCCGCGTCCCCGGGCGGAACGGGGACGCCGCGTGCCCGTGCGGAGCCCGGCAGGATCCCGTCCGACGACCACGCGCTGCTGATGAGCCTTCTGCAGGAGGTCACCGGCGTCGAGTTCCTGCACGGCCTGGACATCCGTCGATCGTGGATCCGCAACGGCAAGGTGTACTGCGACGAGGTCTGCCTCAACGACCTCGACCTCTACATCTGGTACGCGGGGATGGCCCGGGACCCCGGCAGCTATGCCCTGGAGGCCCTGCGCACGCTCAGCCAGGACATACCGGTCGTCCCCGCCCCGGGGCGCTGCGTGACCGGCCTCGACATGTACCGGGCACACCTGTGCCCGTCGCGGGCCGGCCTTCCCGTCCCCGACACGGTTCTGCTCGACCGCCGCGACACGGCCGCCGCACCCGTGATCGCACAGTGGGGCCGCGCCCCGTTGAAACCCCGGCGCGGCTCCTTCGGGCACGGGGTGCTGCTGATCGAGGACTTCGCCACCCTGCGGGACCTGGCGGGCTACCTCGACAGCACACTCGCGGCCACCGCGGAGGGCACCTTCCTCCTCACCGACGGGGAGGACCCCGAAAGGCCGATCGGTGCTCGGCGGCATGCGTAGTCGCGTACCGCGGGCGTGCGCGGGCACCCTGCGGCACCCCGCTGATCACGCCCATCGGCATCCCGCGGAACGAGCGACGCACATCACACCCCCCCGCCCGTCCGGCTGTCACGTCTCCCCGAGTTGATCCGTCAGAGCTGTGTAACCGTCGGCGCACAGCAAGGAGATCATCATGGACGCCCGTCTCAACTACTACGGCAACTCCGTCGCAGCCAAGTTCGCGAAGTACATCAACTCGGCGGGCAAGGTCGTCTCGGACTCGCCGCTTCCTGCCGCGACACAGGAACTGGTGAAGATCCGCGCCAGCCAGATCAACGGCTGCGGCTTCTGCACCGACATGCACACCAAGGACGCCGCGCATGCCGGGGAGACCTCGTTGCGCCTCAACCTGGTGGCGGCCTGGCGGGAGGCGACGGTCTTCACCGAGGCCGAGCGGGCCGCCCTGGAGCTGACCGAGCAGGGCACCCGCATCGCCGACGCCGCGGGCGGCGTCACCGACGAGGCGTGGGCGAACGCCGCCAAGCACTACGACGAGGACCAGCTCGCCGCCCTGGTATCGCTCATCGCCCTCATCAACACCTACAACCGCATGAACGTCATCATCCGGCAGCCCGCGGGCGACTACCAGCCGGGCCAGTTCGGCTGACCACACCCGGCCGCCGCCGGCCGGCGGATCCCACGAACCGATGACGACCGGCCGACCACCGCCACCGACCCCGGGGGGCCGGTCCGTACCGCCCGCGAGGGTACGGACCGGTCCCCGGGCACCGCCGCTCCCGGAGCGACGACGGCCGGACGGCTGCCGCCCACCACGACCTCGGCGACACCTGGCACGAGGCATCGGCCCTCGATGGCCTGGGCTCGGCCCTGCTCGACGCGACCCCGGAGGCCGCCCGCCGCTGGACCGAGGCGCTGAGTCTCCTGGCCGACCACGACGGCCCACGAGCGGTGGCCGGGCGCACCAGCCTGAACGCCGTCCGGCGGAGGCCGGCTGAGCGACCTCGGCGCCAGTCAGCCGGTGCCCGACCGGCCGAGCACCGCCGACACCCGGCCTCAGACCCGTTGCGGGGCGACGAACAAAGCACCGGAGGATGTCGCTGTCCCCAACTTCTGCCGCTAGGTTGCCTCTTGACCGTTCACGGCCGTCTGAACTGGAGGACATCCCGTGACTGAGATTCCCGCCGCGTCGATCGAGGCGCGCAGGCGAATCAAGACCGACCAGCCGCACACGGCCCGGATCTGGAACTACTGGCTGGGCGGCAAGGACAACTACGAGGTCGACCAGGCGGCCGGGAACCAGATCCGCACGCTGCACCCAGGCATCGGCGATTACGCCCGCGCCGACCGGCTGTTCCTCGGGCGCGCCGTGCGGCACCTCGCGGGCGAGTGCGGGATACGGCAGTTCCTCGACATCGGCACCGGCCTGCCCACGGCCGACAACACGCACGAGGTCGCCCAGCGCGTCGCGCCGGAGTCCCGCATCGTCTACGTCGACAACGACCCCATCGTGCTGGCCCACGCCGAGGCCCTGCTGACCAGCACGCCGGAAGGGCGCACCGACTACCTCGACGAGGACCTGCGCAACGTCGAGGCGATCCTGGAACAGGCCGCGAAAACCCTGGACCTCAGCCGACCCGTGGCGCTGATGCTGCTCGGCGTCGTCATCTTCATCGAGGACAACGAGGAGGCGTACGGCATCGTGCGGCGCCTCATGGACGCGCTGCCCACGGGCAGCCACCTTGTCCTCTCGCACACCATCACCCGGCCGGACATGCCGGACGTGGACGCCGCGGTGGCCTTCTGGAACGAGCACGGCACGCCGAAGCTGACCCAGCGCACCCCCGCCGCCGTCACCCGCTTCTTCGACGGGCTGCAACTCCTCGAACCCGGCGTGGTGTCCTGCAACCGGTGGCGCCCGGACAACGGCGAGGCCGACCTGCCCGCCGAGGTCGCCATGTTCGGTGGCGTGGGACGCAAGGCCTGATCGCTTCGGCCGAGCAGGGGCGGGATGCCTGGCTCCGCCCTCCGTGGAGGACGCGGCCCGTCCCGCCACAGGAGAAGCCTGCTATCACGCGGACGATCACGACAGCCCCGGGCGTGTCCGCGCCCGGGCATCCGGGCGAGCTGACCCGGATCGCGACCCGGCAACCCGGCGACCCGCCTCGCCCACGGCCGTGGACCCTACGAAGTCACGCCACGCCTGCGCCCCCACGGCGACGACGGGCCCGCCCCTGTACTTGGAGTCGCGTACCAGAGCGCCTTCGCCCGTAACCGCGCACTCGACGCATTCACCGCCCGCGCCGTTGCTGTACGACGACGTGGACCATATCGGGCGGTCGCCCCCCTGGGTCTCTGCCATGCTCAGTTCGCGTATTCCTTCAGGATGGACTTGATTAGTCGGCTGGAGCGCTGAGGACTCAGGGCCGCGGCTCGGAGACCGTCGAAGGCTCTGGTGTATTCACGCACATGATGCTCGCCCTCCAGATAGATCGCATCCGTGATGCCGTCGCGGTACACGATGTCCGGATCTCCTTGATCGGGGAAGCCGAGCATGGTGAAGGAGCCTGTGGCCGGATAGGTACCCGAGTCGAAGGGGAGGAGTTGCAGTGTCACGCTGGGCAACTCGGCCGATTCTAGGACACGTTCGAGCTGCTCCCGCATCAGCGGCCGGTCCCCGATGACATTGCGGACAGCGCCCTCGTTGACGATGAACCAGGCGTCCGGGGCCGAGGGGCGAGTCAGCATGGTCTGGCGCTCCATGCGCACACGAACCGCACGGTCGATGTCCTCGGGAGACATGTGCGCACCCGTCCTGTGGAGTTCGGTGGCGTATGCGGCCGTCTGCATGAGCCCGGGGAGTAGCTCGCACTGATACTGGCGAAGCGTGGAAGCATCCTGCTCCAGGCCGATGTAGATGTTGAACCATTCGGGCACACCCGCGCCGTGGACTTGCCACCAGCCCCGCGTCTTCGCTTGCCGAGCCAGGGACTTCAAAAACTCACGCATCTCGTCGCCGGTGCCGTAGAACCGGCACAGGGCGTCGACGTCGGAGGGCTGGACCCTGCCGCTGCCCGTCTCCATCCTGTTGACCTTGGAACCGCTCCAGTCCAGCGCTTCACCAACCTGCGCGCAGGTCAACGCGCTCCTCTCGCGGAGCTTCTTCAGCTCAATGGAGAGACGGCGACGGCGCGCCGTCGGGGAACCTGCCATCTCAACTCACCTTCACTCAGCGAGCATTCAGTCTCGCGCCAGAGCTTGTTCCTGCCAATCACTCGGAAGTGGGAATCTCGTGCTGCACATTGCATGAAGGGATGTGCGCACCTCACTCTGATAGCAACACAACTCGCCGTGAGTACTCGTAACGCTTCGTGTCTCTGCCCGACCATCTGCGACGAGAGAGGTCTTCGTGAGCCAGGAACCCTGCATGCTACGAAAGCCGTGGGACGTGGCCTTTACTGCTGAGCCCGTGGAGGTGGCCGCCTTGCGCCGCATCATGCGGCTGCACCTGGGGACGTGGGGATTGCACGACCTCACCGACCCGGCCCAACTCTGCGTGAGCGAGCTGGTGTCCAACGTCATCACGCACGTCGGTCATGGCACGCCGGCCACCCTGGCGGTCTCCATGAACGGCAACCATCTGCGCATCGAGGTCCACGACCCGGACACACGTGCCCTCCCTACTCTCATCGACGCGGGCTCCGACGCCGAGGTAGGACGCGGCATGGCCCTCGTGGATACGGTCGCCGACCGCTGGGGTGTCCAGCTCCACCCTGACCGGAAAGTCACATGGTGCGAGCTGGCCACAGGGCTCACCTCGCCGAACGGCCATGTGGGAACCGCAGGTGTCACCCGTGCCGAGGCCCTTCTCGGTCTGTATGCGGCGACAAGGCTGCCGAGTAAGCCGATGTCGAGCAGGTTGAGCGCGGCGATGGCCCAAGAAGCGGTGATCGATGTTGTGACGGACTTTCTCCACTGGCTCCGGGCCCATGGCTGTGACGCGGACGAGGCCCTGGACCGTGCGCAAACGCGCTTCGAGGCGCAGATCGAGGAATCGAGGGCCTATCGTGTCGAACCATGCGGTAAGTAAGCAGTCGGGCAGCAGGGACCAGTACGGGTCCCTCGCCTCTCGTGGCGAGGGCCGAGTACGTCCATACATCGGTCGAAAGCTCGTGCTGGAGCTCCCGCGTGATCGTCCTTCTCGGCGTGACGCTGTGCACGACGGGCCTACCACCCTGGCCAACCGCGCATTCGCCTCCCTACTCTTGATCACTGCGTCCGGCGAGGCCCGATCGAGCCACCTCCAGCATTGCCACGGTGTTGACTAGGTCCCGGCTGAGCCGCGTCAGCCCTGTCGGACGGAAGCCGGCCCGGCAGACGAGCCGCCGCCTGCCGCCGTCCGGGAGCTTGATCTCGCTGCTTCTGCACTCGGTATGAGACAAAGCTCCGCGACAGAACCTAGCTTCCCTCCATGAAGGCTCGGTGGCGGTCGCGAGCTTCATCGAGGAGCCTCTGTTGCAATGGCCGCCGGTTCCTGCCTCGCGTCTTGAGTGCGTGGCAGTTCGGGCAAAGCGCGATCATGACTTCAGGGGTGTCCTGTCCCGTCTTGGCTAGGCCATTGACGTGGTCGACCTCGAGAATCGGTTCATCAGCGTCTGTGTGCTCGAGTGGGTGCCCCAGGCAGGAGGGGTTTTCGCAGCGGCCTCCGCTGCGGAGTACCACTGCTTCCCGGGCAGCGGGCGAGCGCAGGTATCGCTCCACTTGCGCGAGCTTGGATTGTCGGGTTCGGCCGACTGCTGTGCGATGGGCGGCTGCTGATAGCCGCTTGTACTTCTCGCGGGCACTGGTCGGCTGCCGCTCCGCGCTTGAGTTTAGTTCCAGGGGGATGACATCGAGTGAGTCGTCGTGAAGCTGCCCGTCATCCTGTTCGAGGGCTTCGAGCACTTCCGGAGACCACGTCTCTCTTAGCGGCGAGGGGACAGGGGCGAGGATCCAAACGAACTCTCTGCGCTGCTGACCGTCTTGTCCACGACCCCAACGTCTCCGACGCTGGACGATGACAGTCCAGGTCTCGAACGTCCAGTGGCCCTTGTAAGGCTTGTGCCAGTAGCGCAAAGCTTTCTGCTGCTCCTGGTACTCCGCCATCCTGCGGTTGCCCGCAGTCAAGGTTTGGTCGCCCGACAAACCATCGCCAGTGTAGGCAATCCAGTCCATCGCTGGGAGGCGTTGGTCAGCGTAAGGGCCCTTGTCGTCCGAGTAGACGGTGAGGATGCCATCTGCGAGAGGAGTGATTCCCAGGACGCGATTGCCGCCGTAGACATCGGCGATTGCATTGCGGTGTGCATACGGCTCTCCAGGAACTGGGCGCAAGGAGGTGGCAATCTGGCCGGCCACCAACTCCTTCACCCCCAATGCTTCTAGCATCATGGGGGGAGTGGGGGAGAAAAACCGTAGGAGCAACGTACTGACGGCCCATGCCGCCAACTCCGGGTCCTCTGACAGCCGGGTGTAGTCCTCCTCGCGCAGCCCAGCGAGAGGGTTCGCCTCATCCAGGGCCGACAGTTGTGGGGGCCGTCGCCCTTGACCTGTCAGAGCGAGGTCCTCGGACTCCGCTATCTCCCAGAGCTTGTCTCGTTGCAGCGCCCAGAAGGGATACAGCACATCCAGTTGGCCATCGGACGAGCCGGCGAACGCGACGAGCAGCGGCCCCACTGCCTCCTTGACCACCGACCAGGAGTGCTGCCGCGGACGCCCATGTACGGCTTGGGCGATGGCCCAGAGGAGCAGGAGCGCGCGGTGGACTGGTTGACCTGGTCGACGGTGGGCTGGTTGCAGCTTCCCCAGTCGCTCGATCAAGTCCCGTCTGTCGGCCACTTCCCCGCTCCAGTCAGATAGTCCTATTGATAGGACTATCTGACCAGACGGCACTGGCGTTGTGCGACATCGATGGGCTCTTCGCGGACGCACCTCGGTAGTGGAAGCCGCGGTGTCCGAACGAGGAGGACGCGAGGCCGTGAATCAGCCCCCGTGACACCCCTCATACGCCCGCCCCGACCCGCACCAGCAAGCCGCTCCCCGCTCCGGCGGCCAGGTCACCGCCCGCCCCCGGGCCGCCAGTGTCGTCGCGTACTGGGGCAGGAGCGCCACGTCCGCCGGTGACGTGCCCTCCGACGCCGCGAACGCCTCGTACGACGGGACCGTGCCCGTCACGATGCCCAGGTTCCACGTGCCCGAGGCGGACAGTTCCCGAAGTGAGGCCTCTATCGTCGCCAGGTGCTCCTCGTGTGAGGAGTACTCGGCGGCCAGCGTCGGGTACGCCGACACCAGCTCGTCCAGTTCGGGTGCCGGCCAGTGCAGGACCGCCACCGGGAACGGGCGGGACAGGGCCTCGCGGTAGGCGCCCAGCTCCGCGCGCAGGCGGCTGATCTCGGCCTCCAGTTCCGCCGGGTTGTCCGAGCCGAGGGACCAGATCCGTTTCGGGTCGTGGAGCTCGTCCAGCGAGACCCGGGAGGAGTGGAGGGAGTCGGCCACGGCGTCCCACTCGTCGTGGGGCGCACCCAGCATGCGGCGGACCCGGTGGCGGCCGTACAGGAGCGGGTGGGTGGACTGCGGGGGGTTCGCCGCGTCGGCGACCAGGAGCCGCAGGCCCGCCGTGAACGTCTCCTCCGCCGCCTCCAGCTCGTCGTGCGACTCCAGCGACTCCGCGACGATCACCCAGGGGGCCGGATGCCGGGGAGCGGCCGCGCGGACGCCTTCGATGATCGCCCGTGCCTCGGCCTCGTGGTCGTACTCCCACAGGTTCGACGCCTTCAGCGCGCGTACCAGGTGGGGGTCCTCCAGCGGGTCGGGAGAGGACAGCAGGCGGTCGTACAGCGCGGTCGCGGCCGGGCGGTCGCCGGCCAGCTCCCGGTGGGCCGCGGCCTGCAGCAGCAGGTGTTCCGCGTCCTCGGGATACAGGCCGGCGGCCCGCTCCAGGCGCGCTGCTTCGGCGTTGTGGTCGACGTTCTCGGCAGGCGTGTCGGGGCGCATGAGGGACACCGTACTGCCGCCGGCCGACACAGGAGAGAGATTCGCAGGCCAGGGGGCGGAGGGGCGGTGCGTACGGCACCCGCGCGCCGGGGCCGGTGCGGCCGCGGCGCGCGACGCGGCTACGCCGTCACACCGTCCACCTGCAGCGTCTGGACCGCCCCCGCCGCGAACGGCACGCTGACCGTCCTGCCGTCCAGGTAGGTGTCCGTGTGGGGCGTGTACAGGTCGCCGCCACCGCCCGTCAGCGTGTTCCAGCGCGGGACCACACCGCCCGTGCCGCCGGTGACCGTGGTGAAGCGGGAGAGGTCGAAGGTCAGGGTCTGGGCGGAGGACGCCTTGTTCGCCGCCACGATCACCAGGCGTTTCGCCGACCTGTCCAGGGCGGCGACCGCGTAGTCCACACCCGTGTCGACGATCGTCATACCGGGACGGATGTGGCGGCTGAACTGGGCCATCACGTAGTACTTCGTCTGCACCGAGCCCGGTTGCAGCGTGCCGGCGTCGTAGGCGATCATCGCCCAGCCCGCGCTCGGGTCCATCACCTGCCAGTAGACCCATGCCGTCGGGTGCAGCCACCGGAAGTCGAGGAGCAGGTTGGCCGCCAGGGTCAGCCCGGTGGCGTCGCCGTCGCCCGTCTCCGAGTTCCACAGGCCCTTGCCCGCCGTCGTCACCACGTCCGTGTACAGGAGGTCCCTGCGGCCGCCGGACCCCTGGTAGCCGTGGACGTTCACCCGGTCGACGCAGGACTTCGCCGTCGGGCTGAAGGAGTTCCAGGTGGTGCGCGCCAGGTCGTAGCTCGTCTCGTCCGATGCCGAGATGTGCGTGCCTTGCATGCCGCGCTTGTCCAACTCGCTGCGCAGGTACGGCAGTACGGCCGACTGCACGGACGCGTCGAGGTGGCAGCCCTCCTGGGTGCCGGTCGCGGTCCACCAACTGGAGGACGGCTCGTTGAACGCCTCGACCGTCGTGAAGGTCACGCCCCAGGTGTTCTCGGCGTAGAGGGCCACCGACGCCAGGTGCGAGGCGTGCTGGCGGTGGTTCCAGGACTGGAGGTTGTTGCCGCCGTCGGAGGCGCCGGACGGGTTGTGGTTGTTGCACATCCACCACATCGGGGAGTTGGCGAACAGCTCGCTGACCGCGCCTCGTCGCGTCGCCTTGACGAGCATCGCGCGCTGGGTCGCGTCCGCCGTCCAGTTCCAGGTCGAGGCGGTGGGGTCCTCGTTCGTCCAGTCCTGCCAGTAGCCCTCGATCTGCTTGAAGGACGGGATGTTGGGGGAGGCGACCATGCTCTCGCCGCCCACGCTGTTCCAGCTGCACGCGCCGAGGTTGTAGCGGGCGATGTTCAGGCCGAGGCCGGGGAGGGTCCGGCCGCCGTACGCCACCGACTTGGTGGTGAAGAAGATGTCGGCGAAGTCGTCCCGGGTCCCGAAGACGTTGGCCCACCAGGCGAGGGATGTACCCCAGCCCTCCCAGCTCCCGAATGTGGAGGCCGGGTTGACGGTGATGGCCGTAGCGGCCCGGGCGGTGCCGGTCGCCAGGGCGCTCGAGAGGAGCGTGCCGCCCGCGGCGGCCAGCAGAGTCCTGCGTCGGATCATGGCTTCTCCGCCTCTTCGTGCCGTAAGCGCCGGTCGTCCCCCCGGCGTCGACCGGCTCCGCTGATGCCATCACGAAGGATCGGGTGGGGCGCACGGGTTGTCGAGGGTTCTGACGGCCCTTTCTAAAACGGCTGTGTGAAGTGCCTCCAAGGGCCTCGAAGCACCCCGTCCCGTACCAGGCGGTGCATGGGGGTGGTGACTTGGACGGGTACCCCCTATCGTGCGGGCGGCCCCGGTGAAGGAGGCGTACGCATGCGGGCTCGCGTGGTCGCGCACACCGACCGGCGTCGTCGCGCCCTTCTCCGGCGTGGGCTGTGGAGCGGTGGTGAACTGCTCGTCACCGTCGGCGTCGTGCTGATGCTGCTCGTCGTCCATCAGCTGTGGTGGACCAACCGGGAGGCGCGGCAGGGAGCCGAGCGCAAGGTGCAGGCGCTGGAGCGGGAGTGGGGCGAGCCCGCCGGCCCCTCGGCCGCCGGCTCCTCCGGTGCGCAGGCCGCCGGTTCCTCCGGTGCGCAGGCTGCCGGCAGCCCTGCCAAGGGCACCGGGCGGGGGGAGTCGCGGGCGGTCGCCGTCGTCCGTCCCGCTCTCTCCCGTGCCTACGCCGTCCTCACCATTCCCCGGCTCTCCGTCCGTGTCCCCGTCGCCGAAGGCGTCAGCAAGTCCCGTGTGCTCAACCTGGGGTACGTCGGCCACTACCCGGGCACCGCCCAGCCCGGCGGGGCGGGCAACTTCGCGCTCGCGGGGCACCGCAACACGCACGGCGAGCCCTTCCGGCACCTCGACCGACTGCGTCACGGGGACACCGTCACCGTCGAGACGAAGGCCGCCGTCTACACGTACGTCGTCGACAGGACGCTCCCGCAGACCTCAGCCCGGGACGGGGGAGTCATCGCACCCGTCCCGCGCAGCACCGTGAGGCCGTCGTACGGGTACGACCGTCCCGGCTACTACCTCACGCTCACCACCTGCACCCCGGAGTTCACCTCGCGGTACCGGCTCGTGGTGTGGGGCAAGCTCGCCTCCATGCGGCCCCGGGCGTGAGCCTCAGGCCCGTTCGCGGGGCGCCAGCACCCCGAGCGCGCCCATGAGGGCCAGCCCCGCCGAGACGACCGCGGCGATGTCCGCGCCGTGGGCGAGCGAGCCGCCGCCCGAGGTGACCACGGCGATCGTGAGGGCCACGCCCGCGCAGGAGCCGATGTAGCGGAACGTCTGCTGGGCGCCCGAGCCCATCGCCGCGCGCTCGGCGGGCACCGACTCCACGGCGACCAGCGGGAGCGCGGCGTTCAGCAGGCCGCTGCCGATCCCCCCGATCACCAGTCCGGGCAGCAGCCGGGCCCAGGAGTGCGCGCCGATCGCACCCAGCATGGTCAGCACGCCGGCGGCGTGGAGCGCGAAGCCGAGGGCAAGCTGGTGGCGCGGCGAGACCCGGCCCGCGAGCCGCTTCGCCTGGAGCGCGACCGTGAAGGAGAGCCCGGACCACAGCAGGAGCAGCCATGCGGTGTCCATCGCCGTGAGACCCAGTGCCCGCTGGAGCAGCGCCGGAAGGAAGCTGAACAGGCCGATCACCGCGAGGCCCGTGAACAGTCCGCCCGCGGCCGAGCCGAGGAAGCGGGGCCGGCGCAGCAGGGCGAGGTCGATCATCGGTATGCGGGTGCGGCGCTCGATGACGGCGAAGGCGGCGAGCAGGAGCACGGCCGCCGAGAGGAGCAGGGCCACCGGCGTCCGCAGCCAGCCGTCGCGGCCCAGCGTCAGCGCGGCCACCAGGGACACGAGGGCGAGGCCGAACACGAATGCTCCGGCGAGGTCCGGACGGCCGCCCCGGGGCGCGCGGGACTCGGTCAGCGCCCGGACCGACAGGGCCGCCACGATCAGTGCCGCGGCGCCCAGGACCCCGTAGGCCACGCGCCATGTGGGCATCGCCCCCGCGATCAGCGGGCCCACCGCGATGCCGCCGCTGACGAACGCGCCCCACACGCCGGTGGCGTGCAGCCGGCCCCGCGGGGTCGGGAAGGCGTGCACCAGCAGGCCGAGGCTGCTCGCGAGGATCGCCGCGCTCGCTGCGCCCTGTGCGATACGGGCCAGGGTGAACAGCCAGGTCGACGTCGCGAACGCGCCGAGTGCGGTGGTGAGGCCGAGGGCGAGCGTCCCGGCCAGGAAGATCCGGCGGCGGCCGTAGTCGTCGGCGAGGCTGCCCGCCACCAGGAGCAGCGCGGCCAGCCCCAGCGGGGTGCCGTTGAGCAGCCACGCCTGCGCGGAGACGGAGGTGTGCAGGGCGGCGGCCGTGTCGGGGAGCGTGACCATCGGCGCGGTGTACGCCATCAGTGCCACGGCGGTGGCCGCGCTGGTCAGGGCGAGGGTGGGGGTTGCCCGGGGAGTGTCGTGGGGGGCATGGAGGGTGTGGGGTGCGTGGGTGACCTGAGCGGCTTCGGTGACGGAGGCGGCGACGGTGTGCTCGCCGTGTTCCGTGCGTTCCAGTGGTGACATGGCCTGCGCTTCCGGAGGCGGTTCGGGGGGCGAGTCCCAGGTTCGTTCTCGCAGGTTCGGTCATTGAACCTCGGGCGCGTACGACCGTAGCAGGAAAGGTTCGGTCATTGAACCAAGAGTCAGGAAAGTGGATTCGGTCACCGAACCCGTGTGCCGGAACCTGGCTACAGTGGACGCCATGGCTCTCGGCAAGGACTATGCGACGCAGGAGTGCGCCGTCGCTCGCGCGCTGGAGGTCATCGGCGAGCGCTGGACGCTGCTCATCGTGCGCGACGCCCTGTACGGCGTACGGCGCTACAACGACTTCCTCGTCCACCTCGGCATCCCGCGCGCCGTCCTCGCGGCCCGCCTCCAGAACCTGATCGCCGCGGGGATCCTGGAGAAGCGCCGCTACCAGGAGTCGCCCCCGCGGGACGAGTACGTCCTCACCGAGCGCGGCACGGCCCTGTGGCCCAGCCTGCGGGCGCTCGGCATGTGGGGGCGTGAGCACCTCAGCGGTGCCCGGCTGCGCGTCTTCCGGCACGCGACCTGCGGGACGGACCGGGAACTGGGGCCGTACGGCGAATGCCCCGCCTGCGGAACCGTCGTCCCCGTCCAGGACGTTCAGATGCTGCCGGGACCCGGCCTCGGCCGGAACCCGGCCGACCCGGTCAGCCGGGCACTGCTGCGGCCGAAGCGGCTGCTGCAGCCGATCGAGACCGATCCTGTATAAAGACTGCACGGGCCGCGGGAGTTCCACGGCCACGGTGGTCGCCACAGCGACAGCAGCCGACACCGGCAAGGGTGTTGCGCGAGGGGAGGGAGTCGCCGATGACCCGCTTCCGGGTGGATCTGCGCCCCGCCGCCGTGCTGCTGCTCCTGCTCGTCGAGGTCGCCGTCCTCGACGCCGGCAGCCTCTCGGCCGCCGCCGTCGCACTCGCCGCGACCGCCGCGGCTGGCTCCGCGTTCGCCGTCTGCGCGCTGATCGCCGCGCGCAGCGTGCCCGCCGTGCCGCCGGCCCGGGTGCGCACCGCCATCCGCGACCGCGAGCACCGCACCGCGTTCCTGCCGCAACGGGACCCCGATGCCCGGGGCCGCGCCCGGCCGCGGGCACCGGGGCGGGCCCTTCCGGCGACCGCCGCGTAGGGCACGTCCGCGTCGTGCGCGCGTGACCCCGCGCGGGTCGTCCTGCCGACACCTTCTCCACCCGGCACGACGAGACCCCGGAGGGCTCACCCATGTCCGCGTTCATATCCGTGTTCGGCGGCCTGGTCGAACGGCTGGCCGATCTGCTCCAGCCGCTCTTCCACGCCTCCGCGGCGGCCGCCGCGATCGTCCTGTTCACCGCGCTCGTACGACTCCTGCTCCACCCGCTGTCCCGGGCCGCCGCGCGCGGACAGCGGGCGCGCGCCCGACTGCAGCCGCAGATCGCCGAGTTGCGCACCCGGTACGCCAGGGATCCCGAGAGGTTGCAGCAGGCGGTCCTCGCCCTGCACGCGGAGGAGAAGGTCTCCCCGCTGTCCGGCTGCCTGCCCGGGCTCCTGCAACTGCCCGCGTTCTTCCTCCTCTACCACCTGTTCTCCGACACGACGGCCGGCGGCCGGAGCAACGGTCTGCTCAGCCACGCGTTGTTCACCGCGCCCCTCGGCGACCGGTGGGCCGACGCGCTCGGCCACGGCGGACCCTTCGGGGCGGCCGGGCTCGTCTACCTCGCGCTGTTCGCGCTCGTCGCGGCCGTCGCCACGGTCAACTACCGGCGTACGAAGCGGACGACGGCCGCCGGCCCGGTTCCGAAGCCGGTCCCGAAGCCGGTCCCGACGGTCCCGAAGCCGGTTCCGGCCGGTGGCGGCGAGCAGGTGCCCGGTCTGGGCGCGATCACCAGGGCCATGCCGTTCCTGTCCTTCTTCACGCTGGTCACCGTGGCGGTGGTGCCGCTCGCCGCCGCGCTGTACGTGGTGACCAGTACGACGTGGAGCGCGGTGGAGCGGGCCGTGCTGTACCGCTGAGCACGGTCCGGCGGTCCAGTCCGTGAACGGGGTGTTGCGGACCGGACGTCGGGCCCGGAGGATCGACCGGTCCTCCGACGGCGGCGCCCGGTCCGTGCTCCGGCCCCCGTCGGCAGGCCGTCCGCGACGACCGAGGGAGACTGTGACCTTGACATCCTCCCCCTCGTGAACGAGGGGGATTCCTACGGCTCGCGCCGTGGGGTTTTCTGCTTCGTCGCCGACTGCCCGCCCGGAGTTCTCCGTTGAGGTCTTACACCGGCTCCACAGACAGACACCGCCAGCCCGGCGGCCAGAAGATTCTTCGCTGCGTTCACGTCCCGGTCGTGGGTCGTCCCGCAGTCGCACGTCCAGGTGCGGACGTGCAGCGGCATCTTCTCCTGGAGGGTGCCGCAGGTGGAGCACAGCTTGGAGGAGGGGAAGAAGCGGTCGACCGCGATCACTTCCCGCCCGTACCAGGCCGCCTTGTACTCCAGCATGCTCCGCAACTCCGACCACGCCGCATCGCTGACGGCGCGGGCCAGACTCCGGTTCCTGACCATGTTCCGCACGGCCAGATCCTCGATCACGATCGTTTGGTTCTCACGAACGAGCCGAGTGGTCAGCTTGTGCAGGGCATCGCGCCTGCGGTCGGCGATCCGGGCGTGGACCTTGGCAACCCTCCGCCGGGCCTTGCGCCGGTTGGCTCCCTCGCCCCTGGCCTTCTTCGCCAGACGACGTTGGGCCAAGGCCAGGCGGGCGCGGTCACGCCGCTCGTGCCTCGGGTTGGCGATCTTCTCCCCGGTGGAGAGCGTCAGCAGGTGGTCCAGGCCGGCATCCACGCCCACGGCGTTGCCGTTGGCCGGCATCGGCCTGACGGTGGGGTCCTCGCACAGCAGGGAGACGAACCAGCGGCCGGCCGCGTCCTGGGACACGGTCACCGTGGACGGGTTCGCCCCCTCCGGGAGCGGGCGCGACCAGACGATGTCCAGCGGTGCGGACATCTTGGCGAGCGTCAGCTTCCCCTCACGAAAGCGGAAGCCGGAGGTGGTGTACTCGGCACTCTTGCGGGACTTCTTCTTCGACTTGAAGCGCGGGTACTTCGCCCGCTTGGCGAAGAAGTTGGTGAACGCCGTCTGCAGGTGCCGCAGACACTGCTGGAGCGGAACCGAGGACACGTCGTTGAGGAACGCCAGTTCCTCGGTCTGCTTCCATGCCGTCAGCATGGCCGATGTCTGGTTGTAGTTGACCCGCTCCTGACGCGCCTACGCCTCGGTCCGGGCGGCGAGCGCCATGTTGTAGACCTTCCGCACGCAGCCGAACGTGCGCGACAGCTCCGCTGCCTGCGCATCCGTCGGACAGAAGCGGTACTTGAACGCCCGCTTCACGTGGTTCGCGGTCACCCTTACAAACTAGTACGTCTACTGTTCAAGAACAAAACTGCGGGTCAGAGCACTGCGATCCGCCCTGGCGGCGAATCGCAGCTCCTTGCCCTGCTCCGCAGGAGTCCGTTTCCTCCCCCACCTGAAGGTGGGGGTACCCACGGAGGAATCCTGATGAAGCTGCTGCGAGTCGGTGCGGCGGGGGCGGAGCGGCCCGCGCTGCTCGACGCCGAGGGAACGCTGCGCGACCTGTCGGGTCTCGTCCCGGACATCGACGGAGCGCTGCTCGCCGACGACGCGGCGCTCGGCAGCATCCGCACCGCCGCCGAGTCGGGCGAACTGCCGCGGCTCGACGCCTCCAGGCTGCGCGTCGGTCCGCCGCTCGCCCGCATCGGCAAGATCGTC
Source organism: Streptomyces caeni (assembly GCF_042678285.1). Taxonomy (NCBI): domain Bacteria; kingdom Bacillati; phylum Actinomycetota; class Actinomycetes; order Kitasatosporales; family Streptomycetaceae; genus Streptomyces; species Streptomyces caeni. The sequence goes on along the minus strand of NZ_JBHUDX010000084.1, from coordinate 95,115 downwards.
TGCATTGGCCTGAACTACCACGACCACGCCCGTGAGACCGGCGCCGAGCCGCCCGCCGAGCCGGTCGTCTTCTTCAAGGCGCCGGACACGGTGGTCGGGCCCGACGACACGGTCCTCGTGCCGCGCGGATCCACGAAGACCGACTGGGAGGTCGAGCTGGCGGTCGTCATCGGCCGTACCGCCCGCTACCTGGAGTCGCACGAGGAGGCGCTCGCACACGTCGCCGGGTACGCGGTGGCGCACGACGTCTCGGAGCGGGAGTTCCAGATGGAGCGGGGCGGCACCTGGGACAAGGGCAAGAACTGCGAGACGTTCAACCCGCTCGGGCCGTGGCTGGTGACCGCGGACGAGGTGCCCGACCCGCAGAACCTGTCCCTGAAGCTCTGGGTGAACGGCGAGCTGAAGCAGGACGGCACGACCGCCGAGCAGATCTTCCCGGTCGCCGAAGTCGTGCGGTACGTCAGCCGGTTCATGACCCTGTACCCGGGTGACGTCATCAACACCGGTACGCCGGCGGGGGTCGCGCTCGGGCGGCCCGAGCCGAAGCCGTTCCTCCGGGCCGGTGATGTGGTCGAGCTGGAGGTCGAGGGGCTGGGCCGGCAGCGGCAGGAGCTCAAGGACGCGTAGCGCCTCGGGCGCGCGGTGCGGTCGACGGTGCTCGGCGTTCCCGTCGTGACCGGAACGCCGAGCGACACGCAGGCGACCGAGGCACCTACAGCCTCACGGTGACACCCTCGCGGGCCGAGCGCCGGGCCGCCTCCAGGACGTCCAGGGCCGCGGCCGCCTCCAGTGCCGTCACCGGGGCCGGGCCGTCCTCGCGCAGGGCCTCCGCGATCGCCGCGTAGTACGCCGGGTAGTCGCCGCGGAGCGTCGGTTCGGGGCGGCCGCCGCCGGTCGGCGGGGACTCGCCGGAGCCCACGCGCCCCCACATGGACTCGGGTTCGACGCCCCAGCAGGGGCCCGGGCGCCTGCCCTCGCGCAGCGCCGCCTCCTGCGGGTCCAAGCCGTACTTCACATAGCCCGCGCGGGAGCCCAGCACCCGGAAACGGGGGCCGAGCTGGGCCGCCGTCGCGGAGACGTACAGGTGGGAGCGGACGCCGCCGGCGTGCGTGAGCGCGATGAACGTGTCGTCGTCCGCCTCCGCGCCCGGCCGGCGCACGTTCGACTCGGCGTACACGGAGGCGGCGGGGCCGAACAGGACGAGCGCCTGGTCGACGACATGGCTGCCGAGGTCGTAGAGCAGACCTCCGATCTCCGCCGGGTCGCCGGACTCGCGCCATCCGCCCTTGGGCTGCGGGCGCCATCGCTCGAAACGGGACTCGAAGCGCTGGATGTCGCCCAGCTCGCCCTCGGCCAGCAGTTTGCGGACGGTCAGGAAGTCGTTGTCCCAGCGGCGGTTCTGGAAGACGGACAGCAGCAGGCCCTGCTCCTCGGCCAGCGCCGCCAGCTCGCGCGCCTCGGCCGCCGTCCCCGCGATCGGCTTGTCGACCACGACCGGCAGGCCCGCCTTGAGGGCGGCCGTCGCGATCGGGACGTGCGTCCGGTTCGGGGAGGCGATCACGATCAGGTCCAGCTCACCGGCGCGGGGCCACAGTTCGTCGGACGCGGCGGCCAGACGCACGTCCGGGAACGCGGCGCGGGCCTGCTCCCGCCGCCGCGGGTCCGAGGTGACGACCGTGTCGAGGACGAGGCCGGCGGCGGCGTCGATCAGCGGGGCGTGGAAGACGGAGCCCGCGAGGCCGAAGCCGACGAGGCCCACGCGGAGAGGGGCGGCGGGACCACCCGGGGCTGTGCGCGTCATGGCCCCACTTTCGCAACGCTGTTGCTAAAGTGCAAGGGCAGGCCAGAATGGAGGGCGTGAACAGGATGTATACGGGTCGGCGGAAGGCCGGTGCCGGTTCGGGGGAACCGTGGCGAGCGGAGTGAACCTGCCGGCGCTGCGCAGCCACAACGCGGCCCTCGTGCTGGACCTGCTGCGCACGGCGGGGGAGACGGGGATCAGCCGCCTGGAGCTGGCCGAGCGGACCGGCCTGACCCCGCAGGCCGTCAGCAAGATCACGGCCCGGCTGCGCGCGGACGGCCTCGCGACGGAGGCGGGCCGCCGCGCCTCCACCGGCGGCAAGCCGCGGACGCTGCTGCGGCTGGTGCCCGCGGCCGGGCACGCGGTGGGGCTGCACCTGGACCGGGACGAGGTGCGGGCCGTGCTGTGCGACCTCACGGGCACCGTGGTCGCCGAACGCCGCTCCCCGCTCGACCTGGGCGCGGGCGCACGGAGCGTGGTGGAACGGGCGGCCCTGGAGGTCGAGGGGCTGCCGGGGCACGGGGGTGCGCCGGTGCTCGGCGTGGGTGTCGCTCTTCCGGGGCCGCTCGACCACCGGCACGGGGTGCTGCACCGCGTCACCGGGTTCCCCGAGTGGGACGGCTTTCCGTTGCGGGACGCGCTGGCGCGGCGGCTCGCGGCGCACGTGGTGGTCGACAAGGACACCAACGCCGCCGCGCTGGGACTCGCGCTGGGCGGGGCCGCCGAGGCCGCGGACGGGTCGTTCGCCTATCTGCACCTCGGGACCGGGCTCGGCGCCGGGCTCGTCCTCGGCGGGACCCTGCACCGGGGGCCGCGGACCGGAGCGGGGGAGTTCGGGCACCAGGTGATCCAGCTCGACGGGCCCCCCTGCGGCTGCGGCGACCGGGGCTGCATCGAGGCCCTGTGCCTTGCCGCCGTCGTGCGCGGTGACATGGACGGGGCGGCGCGCGTCCTGGGCACGGGCGCCGCGAACCTGGCGCAGCTGCTCGACATCGACCTGGTGCTGCTCGGCGGCCGTACCGTCGCCGCGCACCCGGAGCCCTTCGTACGGGGAGTGGGCGCCGTCCTCGACGAACGCGCCCGGCGCGAGGGTTCGGGCACCGCCGTCCCGGTGCGGATCGCGCCGGGCGGGGAGCGCGGGGTCGCGGAGGGCGCGGCGCAGCTGCTGCTCGCACCGCTGTTCGGGCGGGCAGGGGGGTGACTCCCGGCGGGCGGCGGTCGGCGCCGGGGACGTCCCCGCCCCGCCGCGGCGCGGCGGGGCGGGCGCGGCCACTGCGCTGATCGAGGGGACTTGGACCGTCGGCTCCGGCTCTCCGGGCGTGGCGTGCCCCGGAGGCCCGCGCTGATGGCCGGTCATAATGTCATGCGACTGTTTCGACTGTTCCTGGTCCTGCCCTTCGCACTCGCCGCCACCGCCCTCCTTCCACAGACCGTCGCCGGTGCGGCCCCGCCCGGTGCGGCCCTCGCCGGTCGGCAGCCCGCCTGCGTCACGCCAACAAACCGTGCCTTCCCCCTGACCACCCGCATCCACGGCGGTCCCGACACCTATGAGCCCGGCGGCGCCGGCCAGACGTGGTTCATCGACCTCAAGAACACGACCGCGCAATCCTGTGGGGGCATCCATCCGGTGGTCGTCCTCGTCGACTTCAAGCGCACGCTGACGGTCGCCCAGCCCAAGCTCGAGTTCTTCGACGGGGGCCGCTCGCACCCGGTCACCTTCGAACACACCGCCCGGGACGAACTGGTCGGCGCGTTCGACGACGGCTTCCCCGGGTTCACGGTCGCGCCGGGGCAGACGCTCGCCGTGAAGGTGCGGCTGGCGCTCGCGCCCGGCACCAAGCCGAACGAGGTCATGGCGAAGGCCGCGATCGTGCAGCGCCAGGGCGGCGACGGGGACTGGGTCGGCGAGTCGAACTACTACCGGTTCCGGATCGGAAGCGGGGACGGCCATGCCGGCGTCCGAGGGGAGACGCCACCGGCGTCCGGCTCGCCGTCACCCTCACACGCGCCCTCGTCCCCCTCGTCCCCCTCATCCCCCTCGTCCCCTTCATCCCCCTCGTCCTCCTCCTCATCCCCCCTCTCGGCCCCACCCCCGTCCTCACTCGCGCCCACCGCCCTGCACAGCCCCGTGGGCAAGGAACTGGCCAACACCGGGCCGCAGCCGCCGCACGGCATCAGTCCGACGACCGTCGGCCTGCTCCTGGTGGCGGGCGGTGGCCTCGTCGCGGCCTGCCCCTTCCTGCTGCGCCGTCGCTGAGACCGCCCGCCGGCCCGGTGTGTGCCGGCGAAGCCGGGGCAGGCCCGCAAACCGGTGCCTGCCCGTCGGGATCGCGGCGGACCGGCCCTGATTACGCTGGGGTCCTGGGCACCCGCCGCCATGCGGGCGTCCCCGGTTCCCCGTTGCGTACGGCAGGAGATCGCGCATGGCAGAGCGCAGGCCCATCGCCTCATGGCTCACTGACATGGACGGTGTGCTCATCCACGAGGGCGTCCCGATCCCCGGTGCCGACTCCTTCCTCAAGAAGCTGCGCGAATCCGGCAAGCCGTTCCTGGTGCTCACCAACAATTCCATCTACACCCCGCGCGACCTGCACGCCCGGCTGCGCCGCATGGGGCTGGACGTGCCGGCCGAGAGCATCTGGACCTCGGCGCTGGCCACCGCCCAGTTCCTGGACGACCAGCGGCCCGGCGGCACGGCGTACGTCATCGGCGAGGCCGGCCTGACCACGGCGCTGCACGACATCGGCTACGTCCTGACCGACTACGAGCCCGACTACGTGGTCCTCGGCGAGACCCGCACCTACTCCTTCGAGGCCATGACCAAGGCGGTCCGGCTGATCAAGGCAGGGGCCCGCTTCATCTGCACCAACCCCGACGAGACCGGCCCGTCCACCGAGGGTCCGCTGCCCGCCGCCGGCGCGGTCGCGGCGCTGATCACCAAGGCGACCGGCAAGCAGCCGTACTTCGCGGGCAAGCCGAACCCGTTGATGATGCGGACCGGGCTGAACACGATCGGGGCGCACTCCGAGAGCAGTGCGATGATCGGTGACCGGATGGACACCGACGTCCTGGCCGGAATGGAGGCCGGGATGCAGACGTTCCTGGTGCTCACCGGGCTGACCACGCCGGAGGAGATCGACCGGTACCCCTACCGCCCCTCCCACGTCGTGTCCTCGATCGCGGACCTCGTCGACCTCGTCTGACGGCTCCCGGCGGCCACCCGCCCGGTGAGGACCGCACGGCGCACAGGGCGGACGCCATCCGGCGCAGCGTGCGGTCCCGTACGGAGTAGCCGAGGGTTCCGTCCGGATGCGCCGGAGTGTCCGGAGGGGGAGTCTCCTGGTATCGGGAGGTTCACGATGCGTTCAGTACGTCTCACTCTGTGTGCGGGGGTCGTCATCGCGGTCGCCCTCGCGCCCGCCGCGTACGCGGTCGGTGCGCGGGGCGTCTTCCTGACCCCGGCGGCCCCCGCACCCGCCACCGATGCCCGGCCGGCCGTGCGCGGGTGCTCCGGCACGACGGGCACGACGGGCACGACGGGCACGACAGCTACGACGGGCACGACAGCTACGACGGGCACGACAGCTACGACGGGCACGACGGCTACGACGGGCAGGGTCCCGTCGGCGGCGTTCGAGTACGCTCTCGCGGCCGGCTGCGACGGTCGGCAGGTGAGGGGCCTGCTCACCGTCAGCGGGGCCGAGGCCGCCGCCCCGACCGGCCCGGTCCTCCCGCCCGCCCCGGCGTCCCCGACGCCCCAGACGTCGCGGACCCCTCCGAGGCCCCCGCTGGCCCCGCCGACCCCGCCCCCCGCCGGCCGGGAGTCGGGCAGTGTGCCGCGCTCGCCGTCCGCCCTCTCCTCACCGGTCGCGCCGGTGCCCGCGGGCGGTGGCGGTACGGCGCGCGTCACGTCCTCGGGGGCCCGGGACAGCGGGCCCGGTGTCCGGCAGGCGGTCTTCGGCCTTGTGCTGGTGGGCGCCGCCGCGGTCGCGGTCGCAGTCCGGGGGACCCGCCGGGACCCCCGCGCGGAGTGAACCGTGTCCGAGCACGAGAGTTCCTCCGGTACCGGGCGGCTGCTCATGGGCGTCGCCTGGGTGGTCCTGCTGCTCGGGCTGTGGATGTGGGGCCGGGAGGTGACCGACGTACGCCAGGGGATCTCCGCGCCGACGACCGGTGACATGGCCGCCGCCGGCCGGCCGCCCGACGCCGGACTGCCGCCCGCGGCCGAGCCGTTGGGGCGGGCCGTGCCGCTGCGGGTCGACATCCCCGCGATACGGGTGCAGGCGCCCGTCGTGGCGCGCGGCCTGGACCGGAACGGCGCGATCGAGCCGCCGCCCTTCGACCAGCCCGGCGTGGTCGGGTGGTACGCGGGCGGAGTGAAACCCGGGGCCGCCGGGACCGCGCTGTTCGTCGGGCACGTCGACACCGAGACCAAGCCCGCCGTCTTCTACAAGCTGAGCACGCTGCGTTCCGGGGCGAAGGTGCGGGTGGTCCGCGACGACGGCCGCGTCGCCGAGTTCACGGTGGAGGACGTCAAGGTCCTCGACCGCGAGCGCTTCGATGCCCGTCAGGCGTACGGGACGCGGCAGCCGGGCCGGGCCGAGCTGCGGCTCATCACCTGCGGCGGCAGGTTCGACCGGGTGAGCCGTTCGTACACCGCGAACGTGGTGGTGTCCGCGTATCTGACGGGCGGTGGGCGCTGACGTCTCCGACGGGCGACGGGCGACGGGCGACGGGCGACGGGCGACGGGCGACGGGCGGCGGACGGCGGACGGCGGGCGGCGGGGCGGCGGGGAGGCGGCGACCGGGAGGCCGGCTGCAACTAACAGGTCCCCGACAAGGCCCCGACGACGTCGTGAGGACGCGGAGGTATGTCACGATTGGGGGTAAGACGGTACACCCAAGGGGGAGTTGGATGTACGGGACGAAGGGTGCGGGGGTATGGGCCGCGGCGGCGGTGGGGGCCGCCGTGCTGCTGGCCGGGTGTTCATCCGGGGGCGGGGACACGAAGGACGACGGGGGCGCCGGGATCAGCCAGCGGCCGAAGTCCGTGGACCCGTTCTGGGTCAACCCGGACGGGAACGCGGCCCGGCAGGTCGCCGCGTACGAGAAGGCCGGTAGGACGGCCGAGGCGGACCGGATCAGGAGGATCGCCGAGCAGCCGACGGGGGAGTGGATCGGGCCGGAGAACCCCGCGGCGGAGGCACGGGGGTTCACCGAGGCCGCGGAGAAGGCGGACCGGACCGCGATCCTGGTCCTCTACAACGTCCCGCACCGCGACTGCGGGCAGTTCTCGCAGGGCGGCGCGGCGGACGGCGACGCGTACCGGACGTGGATCGACGGTGTGGCCCGGGGGATCGGCGACCGGAACGCCACGGTGATCCTCGAGCCGGACGCGGTGCTGCACATGGTGGACGGCTGCACGCCGGGCCAGTTCCACGAGGAGCGCTACGACCTGCTCAAGGGCGCGATCACCACCCTCAAGGCGCTGAAGAACACGTCGGTGTACCTGGACGCGGGCAACGCGGGCTGGCAGCACCCCGACCAGATCTTCCAGCCGCTCCAGCGGGCCGGCGTCGACCGGGCCGACGGCTTCGCGGTGAACGTCTCCAACTTCTACTCGACCGGGGACTCGATCGCGTACGGCGAGCAGCTGTCGGCGAAGACCGGCGGCAAGCACTTCGTGATCGACACGAGCCGCAACGGCAACGGGCCCTACACACAAGGCGATCCGCGGCAGCGCTGGTGCAATCCGCCGGGCCGGGCCCTGGGCGAGGCCCCGACGACCAGGACGGCGGACCCGCTGGTGGACGCGTACCTGTGGGTCAAGCGCCCCGGGGAGTCGGACGGCACCTGCAAGGGGGGACCGAAGGCCGGGGACTGGTGGGCGGACTACGCGCTCGCTCTGGCCGGGGACGGCACCTGGTCTCCCCCGGCGTGACAGGGGGCGCCCTCCGCCGCGGAGGGCGTCCACCGTGTGCCGGCGTCCGGTGCCCCGGCAGGCGGTGTTTACCCGTCGAGGAGCGGCGTCGTGGGGGGCACCGCCCGCGCGAGCGGAGCCGGGAGCGGGGGAGCGTGCTCCCGGCGTGCCGGACACCGCGGGCACCGCACCGGACTTTCGAAACACCCCCTAGGGAACCCTGACCCACTGCGCCGTGCTGGGCGTTCCCTGGTCGTCGTCCACGAACAGCATGTACCAGCCCGACGGGACCAGATTGCGGTTCTTCGGGACGGTCACCGTGATCCTGGTCCCCGACGTCGTGAAGTCCAGCGCGATCGAGCGCTGGTCGACGTCCGTGACGTGTGTCGACACGCTCGGGCGGATCAGCCGGGCCTTCTTGATCGTCGCCGCGTGCCGGGAGGTGAACGTGCCCGACGCGCCGCGCGCGATGGTCCGCGGGCCGCCCGACAGGGAGGGCCGCGCGTCCCGGTACAGATACGGCGGCGTGTAGATCTCGATGCGCTGCTCGAACGTGCCCGGCCTGGTGTTGGCCTTGTCGCCGTACAGCGAGTCGGAGCCGAAGAACATCACGCGGCCGTCGGGCAGCAGGATCGAGCCCGAGTGGTAGTTGCGGCCGACCAGGGGGTCGGCGACCCGCTGGAACGTGCTGGTGTCGGGGTGGTAGATGCGCGCCTGGCGGATGTTGGAGTCGCTTCGCCCGCGGTAGTCCTCGGAGCCGCCGGAGACCAGCACCGTGTCGTCGGGCAGGACCGAGGACTGCGGGTAGCGGGTGCCCTTCTCCAGGGAGGGCCCGTCGACGAAGCGCGGGTTCTTCGCCTTGAGGTCGATCAGCCGCGTCCTCTTGCTGGACAGCTTCGACTCGCCCACCCCGCCGCCGCCGATCACCAGGAACCTCTCGTCCTGCGCGGGCGGCAGCAGCACGGTGCCGGAGGTCTCCATCATGGTGGGGTCGCCGAGCCCGGGCACCTTGGTGAACGTGTTGGTGTCCACGTTCCAGACGCCGGGGTCGCGGCCCACGTCGTCCGGTCCGTAGCCCGCGTTGGAACCCGAGTAGAAGATCTTGCCGTTCTGCATGAGGAACAGCGCCGGGTACGTCGGGAACTGCCGGATCTTCTTGGTGTACGTCCACGTGCGGGTCTCGGGGTCGAAGACCTCGTTCTTTCCCGGGACCAGCTGCCCGATGTCGTCGAGCCCGGAGACGCTGAGGATCCTGCCGTCGCCGAGGGTGGTGAGCGTCGGGTACCAGCGGGCCTCGTGCATCGGGTCGACCTTGACGTACCTCTCGGCGACCGGGTCGAACTCGTAGGAGTCGCGGATGCCCTGGAAGTCCTTCTTGTCGAGCGCGAGCTTCTGTGCGATGCCGTAGGTGTTGCGGGCGTCGACGCCGGTCAGGCCCTGGATGCGGTAGTTGTCCTGTGTGCCGGTCTCGTACCGGGAGCCGCTCTTCTGCGCCTCGACGTAGATGCGGCCGAGACCGGGGTCGTTGCGCAGGAACCTGCCGGTCCTGTCGAAGACCTTTTTCGCACGCGGCACCAGGACGGGGTCCTTGGAGACGAAGGTCCTGTGGTTCGCCCTGCCGGTGAACCGGGTGCCCGCGGGCAGCGTGACCGGCTTGTCGGGGTTCTCGTTGTGGACGATCATCAGGCCGCCGGCCTTGGTGACGTCACCCTTCAGCTTCTCGTACCGCTTGGTGCCGCCCGCGATCAGCAGCTTGCCGTCGGCCAGTTGGGTGTGACCCGTGCAGAACAGGTCCTTGGGCGTGGGGATCTTCTCGATCGTGTTCTTGACGGGATCCCAGACGCGGGTGTCGAACTTCTTCTTGTCGAAGTTCTCCTGGTTGTTGCCCGAGCCCGCGATCAGCAGCACCTTGCCGGTGTGCAGGAGCGCCGCGTGAATGGTGTCCTGCCGGTACTGCTCCGGGAACTCGACGATCTGCCAGTGACCGTTCTCGGCCTTGTACTCGGGCTTGTTGATCGTGTACTCGTGGTAGCGCTCCGTCCCGAAGCGGTACAGCCACGGCCCGTTCATCCCGGCCAGTGCGAGGACGACAGCCGTGCCGATCACAAGACGACGTGCACGGCGACGGCCGGCCTGGTCTGTCATTTCTCGCGCCCCCCGAGAGCGAACCGCACGGTCTGCTCAGGGCCCTCGCGTCCGGCCCACGCCGGTCGCTGCCCCGGTGCGTGCGCGCCGGTGGCCCGCTGCGCCGTCACCGCCGCGTCCCCGGGTTCGTCCGCGACGGCCGCGTTCCTCCTGTCCTGCCGCAGCGCCCAGCGCCATACGGCGATGGGCGAAGCCGTGATCAGCAGGGCGATCGAGGCCCAGGTGATCATCGCGGGGTGGGCGTGGCCGAAGAGGAAGCCCGCGACGATGGAGCCGCCGAAGACCAGAAGGAAGAACAGGTGGATCCGGAAGGTCCCCAGCAGCGTGTCGGGGCTCGCCGAATCGCCCTTGGGCGTGACCACGAACCTGCTCTTGCGGCGCAGTACGGCGTCCATGAGCGAGCGGGCGTAGACCGGTGCGGACAGCGCCGACATCACCATGCCGGCCACACCGCCGGAGCCCTCCGGCTCGTGCGGCGAGACGTTGTGCCGGCGGTTCCAGACGTACAGGCCGATCTGCAGCGCCGAGGCGTTGCCGTACAGCATCAGCCAGACCGTGGGGTCGATGTTCACGCCCGAGGCGCCCAGGCCGAGGAACAGCGCACAACTCAACGCCGCGAGGATCCAGTTGACCGCCGACATCGGATAGAAGACGATCATCATGGTGTAGTTGAAGAGCTTGCCCGGCGGCAGCGAGAAGAAGCCCTTCCAGTACTGCTTGAGGATCGTCTCGTAGGTGCCCCGGGACCAGCGCAGCTGCTGGGTGAAGAAGTCCGTCCAGGCGCCGGGGCCCTCGCCTACCGCCAGCACGTCCGGGGTGTAGACCGACTTCCACTTCTTCCCGGTGGCCGGATTGCGGTGGCGATGCATCTCGAAGCCGGTCGCCATGTCCTCGGTGATCGAGTCGTACAGACCGCCGATCTGCTGGAGCGCCGATATCCGTACGGCGTTGGAGGTGCCGACGAACATCGGCGCGCCGTAGCGGTTGCCGGCGCGCTGGACCAGCGCGTGGAAGAGGAACTGCTGCGACTCGGCGGCCTTGGTGACGAAGGCGTCGTAGTTGCCGTACACCTGCGGGCCGATGACGAAGCCGATGTCCGGGTCGCGGAAGAAGCCCAGCATCCGTTCCAGGTAGTTGGGCAGCGGCACGTGGTCGGTGTCCACGGAGGCGAAGTAGTCGTAGGCGTCGCCGTGCGCCTCCAGCCAGGCGTTGTAGTTGCCGTGCTTGGTCCTGGCGCGGTGCGGGCCCTTGGGCCGGTTCCAGCGTTCGACGCCTTTGCGGGTGAAGTGGTGCACGCCCAGGCGCTCGCAGACCGCCTTGGCCTCCGGGGCGTCGCCCTCGTCGAGGAGCCAGACGTGCAGCAGGCCCCGGTGCCGCAGCCGTACGGCCGCCTCCAGGGTCCTGGTCACCATCGACAGCGGTTCCTTGCCGGGGACGTACGTGGTGAGGAAGGCCACTCTCGTACCGGTCTCGGGTACCACCGGGACCGGGTCGCGGGCGACCAGCGTCGCGTGCGCGTTCGAGAGCACGTTCATACAGCGGAAGAACTCGATCAGACCGATCGAGACGAGCATGGCGATGTCGAGGGCCGGCAGGAAGGCGTACTGGGGATAGGCGCGTGCGGTCCAGTGCTCCGGCTGGAGCAGCCAGCCGAGCAGGACCAGCGACAGCAGCGGCGCGGCGCCCAGCATGAGGGCGGCGCGGATGCGATGCGGCTCCTGCGAGAGCAGTGAGCGGTACCGGACCCGGTACGGCCTGTCCGGATCCGGCTGGGTGAGCGGTCCCGCCAGCCGGCTGTAGTGCTCGTAGTCGTATCTCGGCAGGGTCTTCCTGATCCGGCGGAAGCTGCCGGTGTGGCCGGTCCGATACGACGGCACCCTGAGCTGGGTGGTCTGTGACGGGTCGACGTTCTGCCGGGCACTCGTGGACGTCATGAGTCATCCCCCCCCGCACGCACCCCGTGCGTGTGTTCCTCGTTCGTGTCGTCCGGGTGGCCCCCCACGGCCGTGACGGACGGATCAGTGACAGGTCGGCGCCATACCGTCACTCACAGTCATCGAGACGTGGATGCGCCACCTCCCGGTTGCAGGGACGCCCCCCTCGGCATCCGTCCAGGCGAGGCCCCCATCCCCGCGCAGGCAACCGGTCCAGCCCCCGACTGCCGTCGTGCGGCAGCCCTGACACCTCAGGGTTCTACGGCGTCCGGCGTGATCGCAAGACAGGAAACGCGGTGTTTACCGGTCATACCCGCCCATTCGGACGCTTGTCGGAGCCTTCTGGGGTAGTTGATGTCGGTCGGGTACGGATGTTGAGGAAGTGCCCCCTCGCGGCCTCCTCCGCTCGAACGGAGTCCCCGGGCCGCACCGCGTGGAGGATCTCCCGGTGCTGCCGGCGGGCGACCTTCGGGTCCTGTGACGCATCGGCCGGATGGAGGGTGGCGTGAAAGGCGTGGCCGGTCTCGGCGGGGCCGGGTTTCCGGCCGATCGTGTGACCCTCCGGTGTGCGGACACGAAAAGGCCCCCCGCTCGCGCGAGGGGTCTTTCGGTGGTGCGCCGCCAGGGACTCGAACCCCGGACCCGCTGATTAAGAGTCAGCTGCTCTAACCAACTGAGCTAGCGGCGCCCGCTGACCCGCGGAACTCTACCCGACGCCGACGGGTGCCCCCGAACCGCGGGGGCGGCGGCGTCCGGCCGGGGGGTCGGAGGGCCGGGCGGCGGGGCCGATGGGGTGGGTGTGGTGTACATCGTTCGGCCCGTCAGTATGCGGTTCGGGTGGACAGTTGGAAAACTGACGGACATACAGAATTGAGGACATATCATCCGAATGTGGACAGAATGTGTAAGGGGTATCGCATGGAGACTCCGGTGTTCGAGGAATCCGATCCCACGAGCGGCCGCGGTCGAGGGGGCCATGGCCCCTGGCGGCCCGTCAGCCCTTCGCGCTCCCGGGCCGACGGGCGCTGGGGCCCGCGCGGTCGCCCGGCGGTCCGCAAGGCCGCTCTGCTGGCCGCCGCGGCGGGCACGGTCCTCGGCGTGAGCCCCGTCATGCCTGCCCTCGCCGCCGCCTACGCGCCGCTGAAGCCGGGCGTGCCCGCGGACGGCGGGCTGCCCGACACCCCGCAGGGCCAGGCCGCACCGCTGCGAGGCCCGAGCGGGGCGCCGGCCTCGGCCGCCCTGCCCAGCACCACCCGGGCGCAGATCATCAGGCGGGCCAAGGCGTGGGTCGCGGCCGCGGTTCCGTACGACATGAACAAGTACTGGTCGGACGGTTACCGGCAGGACTGCTCGGGCTTCGTCTCGATGGCCTGGAACCTCGGCAGCAACGAATGGACGGGCAGCCTCAACAAGTTCGGTGTCCGGATCTCCAAGGAGGAACTGCAGCCCGGCGACATCCTCCTCTTCCACAACAAGAGCAACCCCGAGAAGGGGTCACACGTCGTCATCTTCGGCGGCTGGACGGACTACACCCACACGTCCTACATCGCCTACGAGGAGACCCCGCCGGTGGCCCGGCGGCAGGCCACCCCGTACGCCTACTGGTCCAATTCCAGCCGCTATGTGCCCTACCGCTACAAGGGTGTCAGCGACAGTGTGACCGGTGCCAAGGGCGCCCTGGCCACGGTCGCCGCCGCCACGTCCCCCGTCCTGCCGGTCCCCTTCCCGTCCGCCGCCTTCGGCCCGGGCGCCGACAACGGGAACGTCACCCGGCTCGGCAGTCTCCTCGTCGCGCGTGGCGGCGCCCGGTTCTACCTTGAGGGCCCCGGCTCGCGCTGGTCCGAGGCGGACCGTCGCGCCGTCGCGGCGTTCCAGCGGGCCCAGGGCTGGACGGGAGCGGCCGCGGACGGGCTGCCGGGGCCGGTGACCTGGAGATATCTGCTGCAGAGGGTGGGCGTCGACATTCCCGCGACGAGCGCCCCCGGGACCTCCGTCGTGCACCCACCGGGCGTGAACCCGGCCGGGACTCCTGCGGGGGCACCCGCCGGGACTCCTGCGGCGGCGCCCGCTGGAACCCCTGCGGGGGCGTCCGCCGGGACTCCCGCGGGGGCGTCCGCCGGGCCCCCCGCCGCCGCGTCCGTGGTGCCCGGCTATCCGGGCCCGGACATGTTCCGGCCCGGTGCGAACAACCAGTACGTCACCCGGCTGGGCCAGCAGCTGATCAAGAAGGGGTTCGGCTCCTACTACCCGCAGGGGCCGGGGCCGGGCTGGGGCGAGGCGGACCGGCGTGCCGTCGAGGCGTTCCAGCGGGTCCAGGGCTTCGACGGAGACTCGGCCGACGGCTATCCGGGACCGGAGACCTGGCGCCGGCTGTTCTCCTGATCCGGAGGCACAGGTGAACACGACGGCATCGCACACGCCGGAGTCCGAGGGGGCACCGGACGGCGCCGACACCCGGCCCGCCCGGCTCATCCAGAGCGAGGCGACCACTGAGATCCCGGTGCACCTGCTGTTCCGGGACGACCCCGAGTCGGTCGCCGTGCCGCTCGCTCCGGCCGTCGTGGGGCGGCGGCTGGGCACCGGCGAGCAGCCGCGGGTGCGTCGGCCCGGCCCGCCGCCGGCGCGCCGGGCGCCCGTCGTCGACCCCGACCTGGCCGAGCAGCCCGCGCGGGTGCTGCCCGGGGCGGCGGGGGTGATCGCGGGTCTGTGCGGACTGGGCGGCTGCGCGGCCGTCTCGTGGTGGGCGGGCCTGCTGTCGCCGGCCGCCGTGTACACCCTGGAGCTTCCGGCGGGCGCCGGGGCGGGGCTCGGCCCCGCACAACTGGCCGCGTACGCGGGGGCGGGCGCGCTCGGCCTCCTCGGGTTCGGCGGGCTCGCGCGCGGGCGCACGGGCCGTGCCTGGGTGCTCGATCTGTTCGGGCGCTACCGCGGCACGGTCCGCCGTACCGGGCTGATGTGGATCAACCCGCTGGTGCTGCGCCGCCGGGTCGACGTGCGGCTGCGGCACTGGCACAGCGAGCCGATGGCCGCGGTCGACGCCAACGGTGTCGCGCTGCGCGTGACCGTGCTGGTGACCTGGCGGGTCAAGGACAGCGCGCGAGCCGTGCTCGGGGTCGAGGACCACCCGGCCTATCTGCGGGACTGCGTCGCGTCGGCGCTCGCGCGCATGCTGCCGCAGGTACCGGTGGAGCCGTTCGTGATACGGGAGGTGCCGAGCCTGGGCAACGCCGAGGCGGTCGGCGACCTGCTGACCCGGAAAGTGGTGGCGGATGTGGCGCCGGCCGGCCTGGAGGTGTTCGCGGTGCAGCCGACCCGGATCGAGTACGGGCCCGAGGCCGCCGCGCGGATACAGCACCGCAGCCTCGCCGCGCTCGACGCGCGCCACCGCGACGCCGTGCTCGGCTCGGTGGCCGACGCGGTCGAGGACATGGTGGCCCTGCTGACCGTGCGTGGTCTGATCGACGTCGGCGACCCCGAACGCAAGGCGCTGGTGAAGGACCTGACGGTGGCGCTCTGTGCCCGGCACACGGCCGACGGGGCCTGAAGACCGTGCGCGATTGGTATGGACATGTTCAATACACGGCAATAATCTGACACTTGGTCTAGACCTGCACGGCTCAGGAATCTCCCCCACGTTCTCCAGGAGCGGCAGCATGCGCACAAGGACCAAGTTGTACGCCGCCGTGCTGGGCCTCACGACCGCCGGGGCCTTCGTGCTCTCCACCGGCGGCGCCGACGCCCACGGCTACACCGACCAGCCCCTCAGCCGGCAGAAGATGTGCGCGGCCAACGGCGGCATCGTCTCGGGGTGCGGTGACATCCAGTGGGAGCCGCAGAGCGTCGAGGGCCCCAAGGGCTTCCCGGCGGCCGGCCCGGACGACGGTCGGATCTGCTCGGCGAACCACACCAACTTCGGCGCACTCGACCAGCCGAAGACGCCCTCGGGTGCGGACTGGCCGACGACCAGGGTGACCGGCGGACAGAGCTACACCTTCCGCTGGCAGTTCACCGCCATGCACGCCACGACCGACTTCACGTACTACGTCACAAAGCAGGGCTGGAACCAGAACCACGCCCTGACCAGGGCGGACCTCAACACCACCCCGTTCCTGACGGTGCCCTACAACGGCCAGCGCCCGCCGTCGACGCTCACCCACACCGGTGTCCTGCCGACCGGGCTGAGCGGGCACCACATCATCCTCGGGGTGTGGACGATCGCGGACACGGGCAACGCGTTCTACTCGTGCGCGGACGTCACCTTCTGAGCGGCGTCCCGTCCCGCTTCCGTCCCGCGGCTGCTCTCCGAGCCTCCCTTGGGGGGGCGGCACCCGGGGCGGGTACGTCCACGCACGCCGACATCGCCGACACGACCATGACGGCGTGCGTGGAGTCGTGCCGGCAACGGGCGGAACCGTGGACCTTATCTTCTGCGCGGTGCCCGGCGTCATCATCGCCGGGGCACCGGCCATGGCGGCCGTGACGGTCCGCCGCACCCGGTTTCCACCGCGTGGGGCTCCGGGGGAGGGTTTCCGCTGCCCGGACCCGGCGTGGTGGTGTCTCCCGGGGGGCAGGGATACCACCGCCTGACGGAGACGGACGTCGTGCACTCGGTCGCGCAGTACCGGGCCCGGGGCCCCGCGAGAACCTGCCCGAGCGCCGGCCGCCGGACGGCACCGGTGGGCCGACGCGTACGGGGTGTGGGCGGCCAAGCGCCCACAACGCGCGGCGAAGCCGTGCGAGAACGACGATGGCGACCCCGTTCGCGCTGTCCGCGAACATGGGTCGCCATCGTCACCGTGCGCCGCCAGGGACTCGAACCCCGGACCCGCTGATTAAGAGTCAGCTGCTCTAACCAACTGAGCTAGCGGCGCAGACTCCGTCGCTGTTCGCTCTCGCGTCCGGCGACAAAAGAAATACTACCTGGTCCGGAGGTGTGCTCCGGACCGCCTCAGATCGCCAGGGAGAGCAGGACGGGGGCCGCCCCCCGGTTCAGCCGCTCCGCCGCCTGCCGCAGGCGGTGCGCGTGCTCCACCGGCAGGGACAGCGCGAGGCAGCCGACCGAGGAACCGGCCGTGATCGGGACGGCCGCGCAGACCGTGCCCACCGCGTACTCCTGCAGGTCGAGCACCGGGACCGTCGGGGGATGCGCGTCGAGGCGGGACAGCAGCACCTTCTCGCTGGTGATCGTCCGCGAGGTGAGCCGGGCCATCTTGTGACGGGCCAGGTGGTCCCGGCGGCCGTTGAGGTCGAGCTGGCCGAGCAGGCTCTTGCCGACCGCGCTGGCGTGGGCCGAGGAGCGGAAGTCCACCCATTCGTGCACGGCGGGGGCCGCCGGGCTCTCGGCGTGCCGGGTGACCTGGACCTCGCCGTCGATGTAGCGGCTCATGTAGATCGCGGCACCCACCGAGTCCCGCAGCCGGTCGAGGGACTGCTGGAGCTTCTCGCCCAGCGCCTGCTCGCGGCCGTGGGCGGAGCCGAGGCGGCCGAGGGCCGCCCCGGCGACATACGCGCCGTCGCCGGCCTGCTCGACATAGCCCTCCCTGCGCAGCATCCGCAGGAGCGAGGTCAGCCGCTGGGTGCCCAAGCCGGTCTCGCGGGCGAGCTCGGCGTCGGTGACGCCGGCGGGGCGCCCGGCCACCGTCTCCAGGAGGCGCAGGGCGTCTTGGGCCGAGTGATACGGGGCGGTCGGCTCATGGGTCAGCGCCACGGTCTCCCCCTGTGCTTTTCGGACCATTCACGGGACAGCTCGGCTCCCCCCACGATACGGCCCGAGCGGCTTCCCGGGAGGGGGTGTTGACGAAGTCCGCGGCGGCTTCCGGCCTTCTCAGCAGGACCGCGCCACTCTGGAAAATGCCAGAGTCATGACCCGTCGAGTGGCTCCAGACCGGACCGCCGCGTTCACCCCTCGTAGTCAGAGCACTGCGCTGAGGAATTCCCGCGTGCGTGCGTGCTCGGGGGAACCGAAGATCTTCTCCGCGGTTCCCGACTCGACGACATGGCCGGAATCGAACATGAGGATCTGGTCCGAGATGTCCCGGGCGAAGCCCATCTCGTGCGTCACGGTCAGCATGGTGATGTCCGTGGTGCGGGCGATGTCACGGAGGACGTCGAGGACACCGGCGACCAGCTCCGGGTCGAGCGCGGACGTCACCTCGTCCAGCAGCAGGACCTGCGGGCGCATCGCCAGTGCCCGGGCGATCGCGACGCGCTGCTGCTGGCCGCCGGAGAGCTGGCTCGGATACTTGTCGAGGTGGTCGCTGAGCCCCACCAGTTCGAGCAGCTCGCGTGCCCGCTGCTCCGCCTCGTCCGCGGACAGGCCGAGGACGGCGACCGGCGCCTCGGTGATGTTCCGCAGCACCTTCATGTTGGGGAACAGATTGAACTGCTGGAAGACCATGCCGATGTTCTTCCGGATCTCCCGGACCTGCTTCTCGGCGGCCGGGAAGAGCCGCTGCCCGCCCACCGTGATCGTGCCCTCGTCGGGCTTGTCCAGCGTCATCAGCAGCCGCAGGATCGTCGTCTTGCCGGATCCCGACGGGCCGATCAGCGTGACATGTCTGCCGGCCTCGACCGAGAAGTCGAGCCGGTCGAGGACCGTGTGGTCGCCGAAGCGCTTGGTGACCTTCTCGAAGCGGATCAGCTCGCCGGCGGCCGCCGACGGGTTGGCATGGCCGTCGGGTTCCTTCATCAGAGGGGTGTCAGCGGACAAGACGTCGCTCCAGGGCTCGCAGGAGGAGGGAGGCGGGGTAGGAGATCAGGACGAAGGCCACTCCGATGACGGTGAGCGGCTCGGTGAACTGGAAGTGCTGCTGGGCGAACAGCCGCGCCTCGCCGAGCATGTCGAGGACGGTGATCACCATCAGCATCGGCGTGTCCTTCAGCATCGCGATCACGTAGTTGCCGAGTGCGGGGACGACCCGGCGCAGTGCCTGCGGAAGGATCACCGCGCTCCAGGTGCGCAGCGGCGGCAGGCTCAGCGCGGTGGCCGCCTCCCACTGTCCGGCGGGCACGGCCTCGATCCCGGCGCGGTAGACCTGCATCGTGTACGTCGAGTAGTGCAGGCCGATCGCGACGACGCCGGTGGTCAGCGCGGAGAAGGCGAGCCCCCACTCGGGCAGCACGTAGAAGAGGAAGAACAGCTGCACCAGCAGCGGGGTGTCGCGGATGAACTCGGTCACGATCCCCACCGGCCAGCGCACCCACCGCGTCGGCGCACGCATCAGCAGCGCCCACACCAGCCCCACGGCGAACGAGATCAGCGAGCCGAGGGCCAGCGCCTGGAGGGTGACGAGCAGGCCGTCCCAGAAGTGCGGCATGAAGTCGCGGACGGCACCCCAGTCCCAGGTCATGACAGACCACCTCCGACCGTGGTGGTGCCGGTTCGGCGCAGGGAGAGGGCGGCGGGCCCGGACGCCGCCCTCCCGGCCCCGGCCTTGAGGCGGTGTTCGAGACCTCGCATCAGCCGGGTCAGGAGGAAGGCGATCACAAAGTAGATGAGCAGGACGTACGTGTAGATCCGCGCGCTCTCCTGCAGCGCGAGCCGCACCAGGTTGCCGCTGAACGCCAGGTCGCCCATGCCCATGACGGAGACCAGCGCGGTGCCCTTGAGCAGTTCGACCAGCAGGTTGGAGAACGGGGGGATCATCTCCGGCACCGCCTGCGGCAGCAGGATCTTCCGCATCCGCTGCCACGGCGTGAAGCTCAGCGCGATGCCGCCCTCGCGCTGCGCCGGATCGACGGCGTTCAGGGCGCCGCGAACGATCTCGGCGCCGTACGCGCCGTAGGTCAGGCCCAGCGCGAGCGTGCCCGCCCACATCGGCACCAGCTGCCAGCCGAAGGCGAGCGGCAGCACGAAGAACACCCAGAAGATCATGATCAGGGCCGAGGTGCCGCGGAACACCTCCGTGTAGAAACCGGCGAGGAAGCGCACGATCCACAGCCGGTGGGTGCGCGCCATGCCGACGGCGAAGGAGACGGCCGTCGCGAGCAGCGCGCTGAGCACGAGGAGCTGGACGGTGGTCCAGATCCCCGTCAGTACGAGTTCCCACAGTCCCGAGGTCATCCGCGGCACAGCTCCTTCGCGGTCATGTCGGTCATCTCGGCCTCGGTGAAGCCGAACGGACGCAGGATGCGGAAGAGTTCGCCGCTCGCCTTCATCTTCTTCAGCTCGGCGTTGAAGGCGTCCCGCAGCCTCGTCTCGGCGGACCGGAAGGCGAAGCCGCCGCCGTCGACGTGGGGCCGGCCCTTCACGAGGGGTGTGAAGGGTTTCGTCGCCTCCGCCTTGCGGGACTTCTTGACGACTTCGCGGGTGGTGAGCGCGGTCCCGGCGAACACGTCCGCGCGTCCGGCCTCGACCGCGTTCAGCCCGGCGACCTGGTCGGGGACGATCAGGATGTCGTGCTCCTTGTAGCCGGCGTCGACGGCGTACTGGATCTCGGCGTATCCGGTGCCGGTGGCGAATTTCGCCTTCTTCTCGACGACGTCCCGGTAGTCGTGCAGGCCCTTCGGATTGCCCTTGCGCACGATGAAGGAGTCGAGCATCTGGTAGTCGGGGTCGGCGAAGATGACCTGCTGGCAGCGCTCCGGGTTGATGTACATCCCGGCGGAGACGACGTCGAACTGCTGTGAGTTCAGCCCGGGGATGAGCGAGCCGAACTCGGTCGGCACGGGCTGGACGCGGTCGACGCCGAGGCGTTTGAAGACCACCTTCGCCAACTCCGGGGCCTCGCCGGTGAGCTTGCCGTTCTTGTCGATGTAGCCGAAGGGGATCTCGCCGGCGATGCCGAGCCGGACGACGCCCTGGGCCTTGAGCCGGCTGAGCAGATCGCCGCCGGGCGTGTTCGACGCCGTGGCGACGCGGCTGCAGCCGGCGGCACCCAGCGTGCCGAGGGCGGCGACGCCGGCGAGCAGTTTTCGACGGGTGGTTCCGGGTATTCCTGAGTCCTTCGTCCGTGGTGGAGCCATGGGCGCGCGTCTACCCGGGAGCATGCGATGTATTCCGGCCGGTTCCGGCCCCGTCGCAACCGGTGCGGCCCGGCTCCGGTCACCCCCCGGCCACCCCCGGCGCGCGCGGCGGGCCGGGCCTCTCGGCCGGCCAGGTGACACGAGGCGCGGCATCGTCCCGGCTGGGTACCCGGGCGACGGGGCCCCCTTCGGGCTCTGCCGGAGAAGGCGGCAGAGCGGGGACCCGCACCGCCGGAACGACGGAAAGGCTGGGCATGACGGCACTCGGATTCCTCTACCCGGGTCACTTCGCCGAGGACGACTATCCGCGCATCGAGCAGTTGCTGGGCAGCGACATCCGGTTGGACCTCGTCCACACCGAGACCCGGGAGGACGCCTGCCGCGCCGACATCCTTCGGGAGAGGGGCGCGCCGCAGCGGCTGGCGGCGGGCGTCGAGGGCCTGCGGCTCACGGGCGCCGAGGCGGTGCTGTGGGCGTCCACGGGCGGCAGCTTCGCGTACGGCTGGGAGGGCGCCCACGCGCAGGTGCGCGCCCTCGCCCGCACGGCCGGGACGCCGGCCTCCTCCACCTCCTTCGCCTTCGTCCACGCGGTACGGGAGATCGGCGCCCGGCGGCCGGCGGTCGCGGCGTTCTACCCGGACGACATCGCCGGTCTGTTCGCCGGATTCCTGCGGTCGGCGGGCGCGGACGTGGTCTCGGTCCACGGCGCGGGCGTCACCACGGCGGCGGAGGCCGGCGGCTGGGGCGCGGACGAGGTGCTGGCGCTGGCACGCGAGGGCGACCGCGCCGACGCCGACGCCGTGCTGCTGCCCGGTACCGCGCTCCACACGGCCGCGCACCTGATCGCCCTGGAGCAGGAGCTGGCCAAGCCGGTCCTCACGGCGAACCAGGTCACGGTGTGGGAGGCGCTGCGCCTGGTGGACCGCCGGGTGAACGCGCCGGCCCTGGGGACCCTCTTCCGCAGGGAGCCCATCGTCCAGGTGTGACCGACCGGTGCGGCGTCCGGCCCGGGAATAACCGGGGACTGCCTCCTGTTTGGGCGCCAGGAGACGCGACGCACACAGGAGGCAACCCGGTGGACGAGATCCGAGGCACGGCACAGGGCACCGCCCCCGTCCCCCTGTCCGTACTTGACCTGGTCACCGTCGGCGCCGGGCGCACCGCCACCGACGCCCTGCGCACCAGCGTCGCCCTCGCCCGCCTGGCTCAGGCGCGCGGCTACCACCGCTACTGGGTCGCCGAGCACCACTCCATGCCGGGCGTGGCCTCCTCCTCACCCGCCGTGATCCTCGCCCATCTCGCCGCCCACACGGACCGCATCCGTCTCGGCTCGGGCGGAGTGATGCTCCCCAACCACGCCCCGCTGGTCATCGCGGAGCAGTTCGGCACGCTGGAGGCCATGGCCCCGGGGCGCATCGACCTGGGCCTGGGCCGCGCCCCCGGCACCGACGGCGCCACGGCCGCCGCCCTGCGCCGCACGGACGGGCTGAACGAGGGCGCCGACGACTTCCCCCAGCAACTGGCCGAACTGACCCGTTTCCTCGACGACGACTTCCCGGCCGGCCATCCGTACTCCCGTATCCACGCGGTCCCCGGCCCCGTCCAGGCCACCTCCCCGGGCGGCGTCCAGTCCCCGCACCGCCCCCCGATCTGGCTGCTGGGCTCCTCCGGCTTCAGCGCCCGCCTGGCCGCCATGCTCGGCCTGCCCTTCGCCTTCGCCCACCACTTCTCGGCGCAGAACACCATTCCGGCGCTCGACCTCTACCGCGAGTCCTTCCGCCCGTCCGAGGTCCTCGACGCCCCGTACGCCCTCATCGGTGTCGCCGCGCTCGCCACCGACGACGAGAAGGAGGCCCGCCGCCAAGTGCGGGCCGCCGCCCTGAACATGATCCGGCTGCGCATGGGCCGCCCCGGCCTCGTCCCCACCCCCGAGGAGGCGGAGGCGCACGAGTTCAGCCCCCTGGAGGAGGAGTTCGCCGAGTCCTGGACCGCCAACGTGGTGCACGGCACGCCGGACGAGGTCCGCTCCGGCCTCGACGCCCTCCACAAGCGCACCGGCGCGGACGAGTTGATGCTCACCTCCAACGCCCACAGCGGCGAGGTGCGGCTGCGCTCCTACGAACTGGTCGCGGACGCCTACGGGTTGCCGGCCATGTGACTCCGGGAGGGTGCCGTCGCACGGGGGGACGGCACCCTCCCGGCCCTTCCGGCCCTTCCGGCCCTTCCGGCCCTTCCGGCCCTCCTCGTCACCGGCCTCCCCGTCATCGTGCTTCCGTCACCGGCCTTCCCGTCACCGGCCTTCCGGTCAGGAGCGCGGGCAGGTCTCCGACCCCACCAGCTCGGAGATGCGGTCCGGCGGCACCGGCCGTGAGTACAGCCACCCCTGGCCCGTGTCGCAGCCGATCCGGCGCAGACGGGTGGCCTGCGCGGAGGTCTCCACGCACTCCGCGGTGACCGTCAGGCCGAGCCGGTGGGCGAGCTGGATCATCGCCTCCACGATGACCTCGTCCGCGGGGTTCGGCCGGCCGTCCGTGCCCTCGTACTGGAAGCCGCGGACGAACGAGCCGTCCAGCTTCAGCGCCGACACCGGCAGCCGGCTGAGATAGGCGAGGTTCGAGTAACCGGTGCCGAAGTCGTCGATGGCGATGCGCACCCCCATGTCGCTGAGGGCCTGGAGCGCCTGGATCGGCCGCCCGGCCGATCCCATGACCGCCGACTCGGTCAGCTCCAACTGCAGTAGGTGCGGGGCCAGTCCGGTGCGCGCGAGGGTCTCCGCCACGTCCGCCACCAGGTCGGAGTCCCAGACCTGGCGCACCGCCACGTTCACGCTGACGAAGATCGGCGGATCGTCCGGGCGTTCCAGCTGCCAGCGGCGCGCCTGACGGCAGGCGCTCGCCAGCGCCCAGCGCCCCAGCTGCACGATCGAACCGTCCTCCTCGGCCAGTCCGATGAACCGATTCGGCGTCAGCGTGCCGAACTGGGGGTGGTGCCAGCGCACCAGCGCCTCCACCCCCCGTACCCGCCCGTCCTCCAGCCCCACCAACGGCTGGTACTCCAGGGCGAACTCGCCGCGCTCGACGGCCGGGCGCAGAGCGGAGGACAGAGCCTGGCGGGTCATACGGTGGGCGTTGCGCTCCGGATCGAAGAGGGTCCAGCGCGCTTTGCCGTCGGCCTTCGCCCAGTACAGCGTCGTATCGGCCGCCTGCATCAGCCCTGTCGCCGTCGTCCCCGCCGCGTGCCGTTCCACGACGCCGATGGACGCCGAGAGGGACAGCCGCTGCCCGGACAGGTCGAAGGGTTCCTGGAGCGCCTTGAGTACCGACTCGGCCAGGTCGGCGAGTTGCTCGGTGCCCGTGGAGTCCTCGACGAGCAGGGCGAACTCGTCGCCGCCGAGTCTCGCCACCAGGGGAGTGGACGCCCGTGCGTGTCCCGCCTCGTCCGCACAGCGCGTCAGGCGTTGCGCGACGGCCGCGAGCAGCCGGTCGCCGATGCAGTGGCCCAGCGTGTCGTTGACCGCCTTGAAGCCGTCGAGGTCCAGGTAGCACAGTCCGATCCGGCCGGTGCCGCTCTCCTCGTACGCCTCCGCCTCCAGCGCGGCCGACAGCCGTTCGAAGAACAGCGTGCGGTTGGGCAGCCGGGTCACCGGGTCGTGCATCTGCAAGTGCCTCAGCCGTGCCTGGAGTTCACGGCGGGCGCTGATGTCGGCGACCGACAGGAGGACGGCCTCCTCCGCCTCCGGCAGCGGTGCGACGGTCACCTGGACCCAGAGCGAGCGCCCGTCGGGGTGCTTGAGGCGTCGTGTGCAGCGCAGCCGCGCCTGACGGCCGCGCAGCACTTCCCGGTAGGCGTGCCAGGTGCGGGTGTCCGAGGACAGGTCCACCACATCGGCGGCGGCCTTCCCGTCCAGTGCGTCCGTACCGGTGCCGAGCAGTGAGCCCATCATCTCGTTGGCGGTGACGATCAGGCCCTCCCGGTCGACGAGTGCCATGCCGAGCGGGGCGACGGAGAACGCGGCGCCGAAGGAGGCGGGCCGCAGCCCGGCGGCGCCGGAGCGCGGCGGCGCGTCGGTGGGTGGTGCGTCGGTGGGTGGTGCGAGCGCGTGCTCCCCGGTCGGGGGCGGGGGGCCGGTCGTACCGGTCGAGGCATTAGCCTTACTCTGCGTGACGGCCGGACCGAGGAGGTCTGCCGCGGGCGCCGGCCCTTCGGACGTTCCGCTCACCGCTCGCTCCCGCAGTGCACTCGTTCGTCGTACAGATCTCGTGGGTCTTGTCGGGGTCGACGGCCGCGCTCCGGGCGACCGTACAAGCCGTGTCCGTGCAGGAAAGTGTGCCGATCATAGAGGCTGTCCCAGGGGCCTTCCAGCCGCCGGGCGGTCGCCCGGAGCGCGCTGATGCCCTGACAGATCGTTTCTGCTGGCTCCCGGCCTTGCTCTATCAGGCCTCCAGCGGTTGTGACGTTCCGTGAGTATTCGAGGTGTCGGCCCATGCCGGCCGCCCCCTCGGTGCTTGTGCGCCGTCCTGCGCTCCTGTCCCGCACCGCCCCTCCCCTCGGCTGTCACGGTTCCCAACTGGCCTTTCCCCCGACTGGTGGTGTCTCACCCTTCCGGTGCAGACAAACAGGGCGCAGTCATACAAGTAAGACAAGGCTGGATGCGGAATCACGGAACCGCATCCGGAGGTCGACGTGCCGCGTCCGCTCTTTGGCAACGGGCTCGCCCGCAGGGTCCTGAAGGGCTTCCTGCGGGGCGGGGCGCCCGTCCTGCGCAGCACGGCGGCCGTGGTCACGACGATGACGGCGCTGATCGCGACCTCGCTGGGCGCGGGCCCCGCCCTCGCCGGACCCCAGGCGGTGGCCTGCCGGCTGACCCGTGGCCAGGCCCACCACTCGGAGGGCGACGACACCTGGAACTCCGCCTACGTACGCCCCACTCATCCGCTCGACGCGGTCATGGTCTTCCTGTCCTTCCCGGACGCGACGCCCGTGACCACGCCGGCCGAGCTGACCGCGGACTACTTCCCGGCCACCAGCCGCTTCTTCGAACGCGCCTCCTACGGCAGGTTCACACTGCGTCCGCATCCGGTGGGTCACTGGATCCGGATGCCGCACCCGTCCACCTCGTACGCCATACAGCGCGACTGGAAGGCCGAGCGCCGGACCGCGTACCTGCGCGACGCGGTCGCCGCGGCGGACAAGGACGTCGACTTCTCGCGCTACGACATCGTGTACCTCGTGGCCGACCCCAACGCGCCCGGCGTCGACTCGGACGCCACGAAGGTGGTCAACCTCGACACCCCGCTGCGGGCCGACGGGAAGGATCTGCGCCGGGTGGTCACGGTCTTCGAGAAGCATCCGCCGGACCGTCTCGTCCTCGCGCACGAGACGGGACACGTCTTCGACCTGCCCGATCTCTACCACCGCCCCGTCGACGGCAAGGGCGACTGGGACACGTACGTCGGTGACTGGGATCTCATGGGCAGCCAGTTCGGGCTGGCGCCGGACCTGTTCGCCTGGCACAAGTGGAAGCTGGGGTGGCTGGACACCCGCCAGATGGTGTGCGTACGGGGAACCGGGAGCACGCGGCTGACGCTGGAAGCGGTGGAGGCGGGCCCGACCGGGGCGCCGCAGGTGCCGGTGAACGCGCGCGGGCTTTGGGGATCCGGGGTGACGGGCGCGGCGGGTATGGGCGCGGCGGGCCTCCGGCGCGGTGTGCAGGCGTTCGGTTCGGGGCGCGGCACCAAGCTGGCGGTGGTGCGGACGGGGCCGGACAAGGTGCTCGTCATGGAGGCGCGCGGGGCGGTCGGGAACGACGGCTCGGTCTGCACGCAGGGTGTTCTCGTCTACCGCGTCCGCAGCGAGACGGCGTCCGGCGGCGGCCCGATCGAGGTCCTTGACGCCCACCCGCACTCCACGGCGTGCCGCGACAACTCTGTCTACCCGCCCCTCGCGGACGCCCCGGTGGGTGTGGGGGAGAGCTTCACCGCACCGGGGGACGGGGTCAGGGTGGCAGTGGAGGACCGAACGGCCACGGGCGCATGGACGGTACGCATCACCCGGACCTGACCCCACCCCGAGTGCCTGCCGCACGGGCGGCACCCTGCCCCGGGGCTCGGACCGCACGGCTGGGCGGGAGGCTCACTCCCGGCTACCTCGTACCGGGCGGCGTCCCCGGTTGAGGGGGTGTGGGTGGCGAAGCCCCCGCGCGGCGAAGCCGTGCGGGAACGACGATGGCGACCCCGTTCGCGCTGTCCGCGAACATGGATCGCCATCGTCATCGTGCGCCGCCAGGGACTCGAACCCCGGACCCGCTGATTAAGAGTCAGCTGCTCTAACCAACTGAGCTAGCGGCGCCTGCTGACGTCGTAGACCTTAGCACCCTGGTCGGCGGGAGGAAAAATCGATATCCGTACGGCGGCGGAGGCCGCGGCACGGGCAGCCCGCACGGCCGCCCAGAGCAGGACCTCGGGGCCCGGCAGCCAGGGGTGGCGGGTGTCCGGTGCCACGAGCCACCGGGATGCGCGCCGGGTGGCGGGGGTGCCGGTGGGCACGGACACGGCGTCCCCGGGACCGTGGCACAGCAGCGGTGGAACGGTGCGGGCGCGGCCGCCCCACTCCTCCCAGGCGAGCAGCGCCGGAAGCCGCGGGGCCGTGCCGGGCGCCGCGAACAGCAGCATCCGGCCGCGGTGCACGGCGACGGGCCCGGAGCCCGGCCCCTCGTCCCAGAGCCGGTCGAGCATGTGCCGCCCGAAGATCGCGGGGGCGTTGACGACGTCGAACGCGGTGCCGCAGCGCAGGACCACCGGGGCGTCGGGGTGCCGGGCCGAGGAGGCGAGGGCGCCTTGCGGATACGTTCCTGCGGAGGCGAGCCAGTCCGCGCCCTCCGCGGTGACGCCCGAGACGTCGCACCGGTCGGGGAGCGGGGCGTGGAAAGGGTCGGCGAACGGTGCTCGACTGCTCATAACCGCCAGATCTACCGGCCGTGAGCGAGTGGTCGCCGAGGGTCGCGGAAAACGGGGACAGGAGGGGGAGCGGCGGAGTATCGTGCCGCCCGGCATATGCCCGAAGATCATTTGCCCGGGGCAAAGGCCCGGCGTGGGCACGGGAGCCGCCGGGTCCGCCGGCTCAGCCCAGATTCTCCGGCCCGCTCGCGTCGGCGCCGCGCAGCAGGTCCCGCCCGAACTCCACCATCTTCTTCGTGTAGTCCTCGGTCCACTCCGCCTGCTCGGCGATCGCCGCCGGCGTCAGCCGGTCGAAGCGGCGCGGATCGGCGAGCTGGGCCGCGGCGATGGCCTGGAACTCCACCGCCCGGTCCGCCGCCGCGCGAAACGCCTGGGTCAGCTCGGTCGCCCGCGCCAGCAGCTCCCGCGGGTCGTCGATCGACTCCAGGTCGAAGAAGTGCTCCGGGTCGGAGGCCGCATCCGCGGGCTCGAAGAGCAGGGGCGCGGGGCGTAGCCGCGGCTCGTTCCGACGCGGCGTGGGCTCCGCCATGTCTTCTCCTCCTCGTACGGTCCGGGTGGCGCCGCCCTTCGGGTGGGCCACCGTCCATTGTCGCGCGCCTGGGCAAGAGGGCCGGAGCGGGCGGTGCGGACCGGCCCCGGAAGTTTGTCCCGGGCCTGCGGCACCCGGCTCCCGCGGTCTCCGGGCCGCCGGCCCGTGCGCTGTTCCCGGAGCACGGGCCGGGACGCCGCCGGTCAGGGCCGCCACGGCACGCGGTGCTCCGCCAGGTGTGCCAGCACCGCGTGGTTGGCTTCCCACCCGTCGGGGAACTTCACCGTCACCCCCAGCTGCACCGGATCCGTCGACGGATGGTCGTCCAGCAGCTCCGTCACGCCCGCCCGGCACACCACGATGCACGCGTGCCGGTGCCGGGACGCCAGCACGCACAGCCGTCCGGTCTCAAGGTGGAAGGCCGTCGCGTCCGGGCGCCCGGACAGCGGATGCAGCACCACCGTCACATCGAACTCGCGGCCCTGGAGCCGGTTCGCCGTGTCCACCGTCACATCGGGCACCCCGAGGTCCGCCAGCGCGGAGCGCACCGCCGCCGCCTGGTCCCGGTGCGCCGTCCCGACGGCGATCCGGTCCGCGGTCAGCGGCACCGGCTCCTCGCTCCGCTCCGAGACCGCCGCCCCGCCCCGGTCCAGCAGCCGGCGTACCACCCGGGCGAGGGCCCGTACCGCCTCGGGATCCGTCCGCGGCGTGTGCCGTGCGGGCAGCTCCAGCAGCCCCCAGCCCGTCTGTGCCGCCTCGTCGATCACCCGGTCGGGCCCCGAGCCGTCCGAGGCCACCCCGAACGTCAGCCGCCGGTCCCCGTGCCCCGTGCCGCTGCGGAAAGGCGTGTACGGATAGAACGCGTCCGACACCAGCGGCGCCGCCGACGCCGGCAGCCGCCACGACACCGGCAGCCGGTGCTGCGGCAGCTGCGGATTGTGTGCCAGGAGCGTCGTCACGGCGGACGCGGACGGGTCGTACGACAGCCCCGCCCACTGCTCGGCGCCCACGATCGCGAACGGGTCCAGCTGCCCCGGATCCCCCACGAACAGCGCCCGCTCGAACAGACCCGCCACGGCCAGCAGTGCGTCCGAGCGCATCTGGTACGCCTCGTCGACGATCGCGTGCCGCCACGGCTCGACGCCCTTGACGTGCGCCCACTTGGCGGCCGTCGAGATCACCACGTCAAGGCCGGCCAGATCCCCCGCCTTCGCCGACTTCCTGACGTTCGGCAGATCGTCGAGCGCGGTGTCGTACGGATCCGGGTCGTTGCTGTGCAACCGGCCGACCGGCAGCCCGGAGTCCTTCTCCGCCAGCCGCAGCACCAGGTCGTCCACCTGCGCGTTGGTCTGCGCGATCACCATCAGCGGCCGGCCGGCGGCGGCGAGTTCGAGCGCGGCCCGCACGACCAGCGTCGACTTCCCGGCGCCCGGCGGCGAGTCGACGACGACCCCGCGGTGCGTGCCGTGCAGCGTGTCGCGCAGGATCGCCTCGGTGGCCCGGGCGGCCGCGGCGCCTGGATCGAGGGCTGCTCCCCGGGCGTGTGTGATCACCAAGAGTGCCGTCCTCGTGACAGGTGGTAGTGCGGTGATGTGCTGAGCGAGAACCAAGCCAGCACAGCAGCCTCCAATCTCTGGCGGAGCCGGGCTGGTTCCAACCCGGCTGGTGCTGATCGCGTGAGACTCGGTCGGCTGAGCGGCCGAGCGGTGTGAGCCGGGAAATCCCCTCGTTCGCGAGGGGGAGGGTTCAAAGCGTGTCCTCCTCGGTCACGGGGTCGGCTGTTTCAGGCACGGCGGCCGCATCGCCCGGCGGCCCGCCGTGCGTCCACGGCGTCTCCTCAGGGTCGGGCAGCTTCGCCCCGCCGCGCTGTTCGTGCTCGAACAGCGTGAAGCAGACGCGGTCGCCCTTCTCGGGTACGGAACCTGCCTCCGGCTCCCTGCCGCGGCCCATCTTGTCGAGGATGCGCAGCACCATGAGGCCGTCCGACCCGTCATGGCCCTCGTATCCGACGAACTCGGCCGTCTGCGGCTTGCCGCCCAGCGACCGGTACACCTTGGTGCGCTCCCCGAGGTGCGGCCGGTCCTCGGTCCGCAGCGTGACCAGGGGGCGCGGGCTGGGGCGCCTGCCCTCGCCGTACGCCATCACCACATCCGTGACCTCGCCCGCGAACGCCTCCCCGGCGAGCCGCCGCCCGGCCATCACGAGCGGGTCGTCGAGCGCTTCCTGGGCCTCCAGACGGGCCTGTTCGCGCTCGCGTGTGGCGAGCTTGTTCGCCGCGGTGACCGCGTCGTCGCGGCGTGGCTGCGGCGGCTCCCCGGCGGCCACCCGGTCCCGGTGGCCGGTGAACGACCAGCGGTCGCGCGTCCAGCGGTCCGCCACGTGCGCACCTTCCGGCAGCGCCCGCAGCAGATCGAGTCCGCGCCACACCGCGTCCCAGACCGGACGCGTACGGCTCTCCACCAGCGCGCGGATCTCCCGTTGCGCGGCGGTGAGTTCACCGAAGCGGTCGTCCGCCTCCAGGCCGTCCTCGGCGGCGGCGAGCCGGGTCCGCGCGCGGTCGTAGCGCTCGATGGCCGGGGCGAGCAGCCTGTTGTCGAAGGCCGGGTCGGTGGCGGGTCCGGCCGGCGGGCACAGCAGCTGGCCGTCCTCGTCCCGCCCGACCTCGGCCCGCAGCGCGGCGTGCGCGCCCGGGACGCCGTCCGGCGGGTCGATCCAGGCGAGCAGCGCGCCCAGATGCTGGTCCTCCAGACCGGACTGCCCGCTCGCCCAGTGCCGCGCCAGCACCTCGGTGAGGGCGAGCAGCAGCGAGGAGCCGGGGACCCGGGCGCGCTCCCCGAAGTGGGTGAGCCAGCGGCCGAGGAGCGGCACCCGCGGGGGCGCCGGGTACGGGGTCTCCGGGTCCTGCTCGGCGGTGCGGCGGAACCGCATGGAGCGCCCCAGGAGGCGGACGAAGTCGATGCCCGCCCGGCTCGGCACGATCAGCTGCGGGGCGTCGGCGCACAGGTCGACCTCCACCTTGACCCGCTTGCCGGTCTCCGGGTCGGTCTCGGAGCGCTCGGCGGGCTCGACTTCGCCGGCGTACGCGTCGATGTACGGCAGCACGACGTCCGCGAGCTCGGCGAGGAACCCGAACCGGAGGTCGCGGTCGCGCGGCTGCTCCACTACGAGCAGCCGGGGTGCGTCCCGCTCGGTGCCGACGAGGGCCCCGAGCGGTGCCCCGGCCTCGCCCGCGGTGGTGAGCGGCACAAAGACCAGAGGCCGCTCGGACAGGTGCCGGTGCAGGACGGTGGCGGCGGGCTGGGCGCGCCCGGAGCGCACGGCCTCCAGCCGGGCGAGCGTGGCGATCAGCGACATGCGGCGCCTTCCGGGCCGGCGAGTGCCTCCGCCCGCAGTCGTGCCGCCCTGCGCAGGGCCGCGACCGCCGGGTCGTCCGGGTCCCCGGCCGTGCCGTGGGCGGCGGCCAGGACGTCGTCCACCGTCGTCAGGCCGCCCAGCTCGGCCCGCAGCGACCGTCCGTAGGAGGTCACGGCGCCTTCGGCGCGGGAGCGGTCGCGGCAGTGGAAGGCCAGTTCACAGGCGGCGAGGCACTCGGGCGCGTACGCCGCCGGGACCGACTCGACGGCGGCCGCCAGCTCCCCCCGGGGCAGGTCGGGGGCGAAGCAGGTGCCCTCGGGGAGGTCGCCCGCGATCTCCTCGATGCGGGTGAGCCGGGCCAGCTGGCGCCGGGTGACCGCGCGCTGCTTGCGGATGTCGACGGGGGAGGCGGTCGGCAGGTTGGAGAAGTCCTTCGGGCACACCAGCAGGATCCGGTGGCGCACCACAGGCGCGCCGGCGCTCTCCCGAATCCGCCCTTCCGGCTCCCCGCCGAGACGCGCGGCGACCTCCTCCAGCGCCAGCACGTACACCGCGGACTGCCGGGCGGCGGCCCCCACCTTCGCCGGATCCGCCGAACCGTCCAGCATCGGGAAGGACTTGATCTCCACGACCGTCCAGCTGCCGTCAGGGTGCACCACCACCGCGTCCGGCTCCAGGAACGCGGGGGAGCCCGCCACGTCGAGGGCGAGCATGGGGTGGTCGAGCAGCGCCCAGGCCCGCGCCCCGGTGGCCTCGCGCAGTGCCATCGCCGTGCGGGCCGCGCGCCCCTCGGGTCCGACGGCGGCGAGGTCGGGAACCAGGGCGTCCTGCGGTGCCCCGGCGGACGGGTCCAGCTTCTCGTGCACCAGCCGCAGCAGTTCGGCACCGCCGTCCGCCTTGACGCGGGCCTCGAAGGCGTTGCCGCGCATGAAGGCGAACTGCGACTGCCCGAACGCCGACGGTGCCCCCAACGAGCCCGCGAGCGCCGCCTTGTCCACCCCCGCCCCGTCCAGGAGCGCGCGCCGCCGGCACCCCGGGTTCGCGGCGAGCGCGGCCAGGGCGCGCGCGTCGAGGGCCTTGGGCGGTAGGGACGGCCCGCGCAGCTCAGCGAGCCGCTGCCGCAGCGCCGTCCCCCGCGTCCGCGGGAGAGGCACCCGGCTCGGCTCCCGGCTCGGGTCGGGAGGTGCGCTGTCGGGGAATTCGCTCACCCGCGGAAGTCTGGCATCCGGCACTGACAATCGGGGAACCCGCGGCCCGCGGGACGCCGGTGACGGCCGTGGAGCGTGGCCGCAGCCGGGTCCTGACCGCGTCCGCGGCCCGCGTCACGGGCCGGGTCAGCAGGAAGCCGGAGCCCATCACGGCGACGCCCGCGACCGCGTCGAGGAAGTAGTGGTTCGCGGTGCCCATGACCACGATCGCCGTCAGCAGCGGATACGCGACGCCCGCCACCTTGGCCCAGCGCGTGCCGCCGAAGGCCCACAGCATCACTCCGCACCACAGCGCCCAGCCGACGTGCAGGCTCGGCATCGCCGCGTACTGGTTCGTCATACCGCCCAGGCCGCGCGGGGCGCTCGCCTGGTGGCCCCACCAGCCGTAGGAGCTGTACTGGGCCATCGTGTCGACGAATCCGTGGCCCGCGGAGAGCAGGCGGGGCGGGCAGGTGGGCAGCAGCGTGAAGCCGATCAGGCCGATGAACGTGGACGTCATCAGCCAGGTGCGGGCCGCCCGGAAGTGTTCCCCTCGGCGCTGGAAGAGCCACACCAGGATCGCCGGCGTCACCAGGTAGTGCAGCGACGCGTACCAGAAGTCGGCCGGTATGCCGAGCCACGCCTCGCGGGTGAAGAGCCGGTTCAGCGGGTGCTCGGCGTTGATGTGCAGCAGTTTCTCCAGCCGCAGGATCGCCAGGCCGTGGTCGACGGCGCCCGTGACATCGCCCCGGGCCAGCAGCCGGCCGGCCGAGTAGGCGCCGTACACCAGCAGGATCAACGGCAGTTCCGTCCACCAGCGCAGCCGGGGCAGCGGGCTCACCCCGGTGCCTGGTGTCTCGGCCTGCGGCATCCGATTCGCCCTCCCCCTTCTGACTGATCTGCTGCGGCTCCCGGCGGTCCGGTCGTGCCACCTTACGGCGTACGCGACCGTTCCGTGCGGGGTGCCCCCGCCCACAAGACGCGGAGACCGCTCCCCGGGTTGCCCGGGGAGCGGTGCGGAGGGCATGACGGCGGACGTGATCCAGGAGCCCGCCTCGGGGCAATTCATCCTGCGCGACGCGGTTCCGCGGGGCGCGGCAGCGAGGCATGGCGGTCGAGGAACGCCGACACCCCCGACGCCCGCCGGTGCGGGAGCAGCACCCTCGCCGTGCCCGCCAGCATCGTCTGGACCCTGGACGACTGGACCTCGTCCAGGAGGTCCAGGACGCGCCGGCCGGCCACGGCGGCCTCGTCGGGACGGCCACCGCGGGCCAGGTCGTCGGCGAGTTCCGCGGTGTACAGCGCGGTGTTCCGGGTGAAGTGCGGGTCCTGGAGCTGCGTCGCGCGCCGGGCGTGCCGGGCGGCACGCGGCCAGTCGCCCAGCGTCGCCCAGCACTGCGCCTCCAGCCCCTCGAATTCGGCCTCTCCGTAGAAGGTCATCCACTCGGGGTCGGCGTCCGAGGGCCCCCGGTCGAAGAGGGCCTGTGCCCGGGCCAGCGCCCGCTCGCAGTCCGGACGGTCCGCGAGCCCCGCCCAGCCGCCCGCCTCCCGCAGGGCGAGCAGCGACATCAGGCGGTGCGAGCCGAGCGGGCGCGCGGCGCGCTGGGCCGCCTGCGCCGCCCGGACCGCTTCCCGCGGCCGGCCCGCGTCGCGCGCGAGGAACGCCGTGTTGCAGAACGCGTGCGCCTCCAGGGCCGGGTCCCCGGACATCCGGGCTGTGGCCAGCGCCTCGGCGTAGTGCGAGCGCGCGTCGTCGAAGCGCCCCGAGTCGTGCGCCAGCCATCCCACGGAGATGGCCAGTTCACCGGCGCCCGCGTACAGCCGGTCGGCGACCGCCTGCCGGGTCGTGCCCGCGTCGAGCAGTGCGTACGCGGTGCGCAGGGGCCCGGCGGCGCGCCGGTAGAGGCCGTCCGCGCCGTGCCGGTCGTCGAGGACGCGGATCCTGCGGACGGCCTCTTCGAGCGAGCCCGCCTCGGACGGGCCCGGACGGCGGGCAGGTTGTTCGGCGGCCGCTGCCCGGCCGCCGAAGGCGAGCCCCAGGGGGCCCAGGGAGGCGGCTGCCATCGTGGCGGTTCCGCCGGTCATGAATGCGCGACGCCGCACGTCGCTCTCCTCGGTGTGCTGGTCGTCGTACGGGTGCGTGCCGTACGACTCGTGGGTCTCGTGGGTCTCGGTCTCGTGGGTCTCGTGGGTCTCGTGGGTTTCAGGGTCGTGGGTCTCGTGGAGCGTTGCGGTCTCATACGTCTCACACGTATCGCCGCTCTCACTCGAAGCGGGAGGACGGCTGCCGGTGTGCGCGCAGGGCGCGTCGTCGGCGGTGCGCGCCCCCCGGCCGCGTACCGCAGAGCGGGGCGCGAACCCCAGGTCGGCGAGCGTGCGACCGGGGAACATATGCAGGAACACCCGTTCGTAGGCGTAGTTGGGGCAGCGGATCTCGCCCGCCTCGACCCGTCCGACGTACCGCGCGTCACAGCTGACCCGCTCGCCGATCTCGCGTGCGGCGCGCCGCACCGCCGCGGCGAACTCACCAGGTGAACGCTGTCCGCGCAACTCCCGGAAGACCGGGTTCGGCCGCGGTGGGCGGGGGGACTGGGACGAGGTCATGGCCGGGCCCTCTCGTGCGAACCGTCGAACCATGCCGGGTTCGGGGTGAGTTGTCTGCGCGGTGGCAGTTGGTTCCCTTGCGTCCGGCGGTGCAAGAACGTACCTGCCCGCTGGGCGTCGGCAGGCGAAGTTTGGCCGCAAACCGGATATCTCCTCCGCGATCTGCCATGAACTGCCATCCTTTGCGGCAGTGTTGCGCCGTAGCCGTTGACGCCCCTCGCGCGTTGTACCCCGTGGACCGGGAGCCCCCCCCGAGCTCCCGACCCAACTCACTCGCCGAGGAGGGGTTCCGTCGTGGAGGCCGGGATGCAGACCAGCCAGACCAGCCAGAGCACCGAGTTCCGTACGCAGACGCCGACGGCACGGCGGGTGCCGGCCGCGGAGTGCGGCGCACCCCCGCAGCAGGCTCCCGACCTCGTGACCGTTCCCGCCCGGCAGGGCCTGGAGGCGGTCGACATCCTCCGCCGGGGCGCCGGCGACTGCGTCGGGCCGGTGTTCCACGACGACGGAGGCGACACGCTCGGCTTTCTGGTGCCCCCCGGCACGGCGGACGCGTGGGACGTTCCGGGCAGCACCTGCACGCAGACGAACGGGCGCGGCATGAGCCTCGTCACCCCGGAACCCCCGGCCGGGGGCACGGGCTGGCTGCTCCCGCCCGGCGACGCGGAACTGGCCACGGATCCTGCGGTGCTGCGCGCGGCCCTCGGGGAGGCGGCCCGGCTGATCGAGGCGGCGGACAACTGCCGGTGAGCCGGCCGGCACGTGCCTGGCGGGGCAACCTCCCGCGGGGCCACGTTCCCGCGGGGCCGTGTGCCGGCGGGGCCACGTGCCGGCGGGGCCGTGTTCCGGCGGGGCGCGCCGACTCCGATGCCCGCCGACCTGTGCGGTCGCCCCCGGAGGCCGCCGGGGCGGCCCCCGCTGCCGCAGGGGGCCGCCTCCTCCGGTTCGCACCTGATAATGGCGGGATGGGCAGGTCACGGAACACGCGGCGCAGGGACGCCGCCGAGGCCGTCGTCGAGGAGGTCGACGGCGGGCTCGCCCAGCTGATACCCGACCGGGACCGGGCACGCGCCTGGACCCTCCTGATCGACGGCGCCCCGCAGTCGTACGTCGACCTCGACGACCCCGCCCACCTCGGCTTCGAGTACCAGCGCCGCCTCGGCCACATCATCGACCTGGCCGCCCCGCCCGGGCGACCCGTGCACGCCGTGCACCTCGGCGGCGGCGCGTTCACCCTCGCCCGCTACACCGCCGCCACCCGCCCCCGCTCCACCCAGCAGATCGTCGAGCGGGACGCGGCCCTGGTCCATCTCGTGCGGCGGGCACTCCCCCTGGACGCGAACGCGCGTATCCGGGTGCGCTCCACAGACGCCCGCGAGGGACTCGCCAAGGTGCCGGACGGCTGGGCGGACCTGGTCATCGTGGACGTGTTCAGCGGGGCACGCACCCCGGCGCACCTGACGTCGGTGGAGTTCCTCGCCGACATCCGCCGGGCACTGAAGAGCGGTGGGGTGTACGCGGCCAACGTCGCCGACGGCCCGCCGCTTGCCCATCTGCGCGCCCAGATCTCCACCGCGGCGGCCGTCTTCCCCGAACTCGCCCTGCTCGCCGACGCCGCCGTGCTGCGCGGCAGGCGCTTCGGAAACGCCGTCCTGGCCGCCTCGGACCACCCGCTCCCGGTCGCCGAACTGACCCGCCGTGCCGCCTCGGACCCGCATCCCGCACGCGTGGAGCACGGCACGGTACTGACCGACTTCACGGGCGGCGCGAAGGCGGTCACGGACGCGGCGGCCGTGGCGTCACCGGCCCCGCCACCCTCGGTGTTCCGCTGACCGCCGTGCCGGCAGCGCCCGAGGGGGGCCCGGCGAAGTCCGGTGCGGTTCGGCAGCGCCCGAGGGGGGCGGGGGGACTGTGTCGGTATGCGGCTTTGCCGCGTGGGCGCGGCCAGCCTCCCCAAGCGCTCGACTGCGTTCGAGCGGGGGCGCCCCCATCACACCCGCAGGTGATGGA
This sequence comes from Streptomyces caeni, assembly GCF_042678285.1. NCBI lineage: Bacteria > Bacillati > Actinomycetota > Actinomycetes > Kitasatosporales > Streptomycetaceae > Streptomyces > Streptomyces caeni. Next base: position 57,711 of record NZ_JBHUDX010000084.1, on the reverse strand, counting down.
CCGGGCTTCCCGCGGAGCGCTCAGTACGTGCCGACGTCCACGTGCGGCGGCCCGTCGTGCCAGGTGCAGAAGACCGACACCCGGTCCGCGCCCGAGCTGAACTCCACCCGGATCCACGTCTCGGTCTTCCTCACCTGCATCGACCAGCCGGGACCGGGCGTGTTCGGCGCGTACAAGTGACCGGCGTCCGCGCGTGGCACCGGGCCACCGGGCAACGGGGGACGCGCGCCCCGGCCGGCCTGCCCCCATCCGGCCGGGACGCGCGCCGTACTGACCGCGTGCCGGAGTCCACAGAGGACGGCACGCCGCTGCTCAACCCGGCAACGGGCCGAGAACCGGCTGGACATCGAGGCGGCCCCCCCCGGCCTGCGCCCGGTCGGGGCCGGGGCGCGGGGAGCGGCGCAGGGCGGGCCGCCGGCCGGGACGGGTCCGTCGCCGCCGGGCGGACCCGTCCCGGGGCGCGGCACTCCCCTCTTGTGCGCCGAGCCCCGGGACGGCTCAGTCCTCCAGCGGCGGAAGTGCCCCCGTGCGTGCCGCGCGCCCGTACCAGCGCGCGCTCGACTTGGGGGTCCGCGCCAGCGTCGCGTAGTCCACGTACACCGCCCCGAACCGCTTGCCGTAGCCGTACGCCCACTCGAAGTTGTCCATCAGCGACCAGAGGAAGTAGCCGCGGACGTCCGCACCGTCCGCGATGGCCCGGCGGACCGCCGACAGATGGCCGTGCAGGTAGGCGATCCGCTCCGGGTCGTGGACGCGGCCGTCCGGGTCCGGCTTGTCGTCGTAGGCCGCGCCGTTCTCCGTCACGTACAGGGGCAGGCCCGGTGCCTCCCGGGTGTACCGCATGATCAGCTCGTGCAGGCCCGTGGGGTCGATGGACCAGCCCATCTCCGTGCGCTCACCCGATGTGTGGTGGAACGCCACGTCGTCCGCGCCCGGCCAGGGCGAGTGGTCGCTCAGGCCGTGACCGTCCGCGCGGCGGGTGCTCGCGTCCGCCGAGGAGGCCGCCGACACGAGGGTCGGCGTGTAGTAGTTGAGGCCCAGTGCGTCCAGCGGCTGGTGGATCGCCTCCAGGTCGCCGTCCCGGAGGTGCGACCAGTCGGTGATCGGCGAGGTCGCCTCCAGCAGCGTCCGGGGGTAGGACCCGCGCAGCATCGGGCCGTGGAAGACTCCGTTGGCCAGGTCGTCGATCTTCCGGCCAGCCGCCAGGTCGGCCGGGTCCTGAGACACCGTGCGCACTACGGCCGAGTTGAGGCTCACCGCCACCGAGTTGCGGGCCGGCATCACGGACCGCAGCGCGGAGGTGCCGAGGCCGTGGGCCAGGTTCAGATGGTGGGCCGCGCGCAGCGACGCCGCCGCGTCCGTGCGGCCCGGGGCGTGCACCCCGGAGCCGTAGCCCAGGAAGGCGCTGCACCACGGCTCGTTCAGGGTGATCCACTGTTCCACGCGGTCGCCCAGCGCCTCGCCCACGAGCCGGGCGTACTCGGCGAACCGGAACGCAGTGTCCCGCTCCGGCCAGCCGCCCGCGTCCTCCAGTTCCTGCGGCAGGTCCCAGTGGTAGAGGGTGATCGCCGGTTTGATGCCGTGGGCGAGGAGTTCGTCCACCAGCCGGCGGTAGAAGTCCAGGCCCCGCTGCACCGCCGGCCCCCGGCCGGTCGGCTGCACACGCGACCAGGAGATCGAGAACCGGTACGCCGTCAGGCCCAGCTCGGCCATCAGCGCCACGTCCTCGCGGTAGCGGTGGTAGTGGTCGACAGCGATGTCACCGGTCTCACCGGCGGCGGTCTTGCCCGGTGTATGGCTGAAGGTGTCCCAGATGGAGGGGGTACGGCCGTCCTCCCGTACCGCCCCCTCGATCTGGTACGCGGAGGTCGCCGCGCCCCAGAGGAAGGCGGGAGGAAACGTCACGGACGGAACGGGCTCAGACATGGAAGCGCTCCCAATGATGGTCGTGGAGACCGACGGTGGTAGGGGAGGAACAGGGCGAAGGGGCCGGGGCGGTGGTGACCCGGCCCCAGGGGCTGTGGGCGGTGGCGACGGGGACTCCCCCGCGCCGACGAGGTCGGACGTCGGGGAGGATCAGCCCTTGATCGCACCCGCCATGATCCCGCCCACGATCTGCTTGCCGAACAGCAGGAAGGCGATCAGCAGCGGCAGCGTGCCGAGCAGGGCCCCCGCCATGATCACCGCCTGGTCGGGAACGTAGCCGGTGCCGAGGGAGTTGAGCGCGACCTGCACGGTCGGGTTCTGCTGGTTGAGGGCGATGATCGGCCACAGGAAGTCGTTCCAGGCGAAGACGAAGGTCAACAGCCCGAGTACGGCCATCGCGGGCCGTGCCGCGGGGAAGACCACGTGCCACACGACCCGCAGACTGCTCGCGCCGTCCACACGCGCCGCCTCGATCAGTTCGGTGGGCAGCGCCTGTACCAGGTACTGCCGCATGAAGAACGTGCCGAAGGCGGTCACCAGGGTCGGCAGGACGACGGTCTGCAACTGGTTGGACCAGCCGAGGTCGGACATCCACAGGTACAGCGGTACGACGGCCAGCTGAGGCGGGATCATCATCGTGCCGATGGTCAGCAGCAGCAGGGCGCTGGAGAACCGGAACCGCAGCTTGGCGAAGGCGAACCCGGCGAGCGTGGAGAACAGGACCGTGCTCACGGTGATGGTGCCCGCGACGAGTGTGGAGTTGACCATCGCGGTGCCGAGCCCGGCCTGCTCCCAGGCGGCCTGCAGGTTCTTGAACAGGTTCCCGCCGAACCACAGGGGCGGTGGCGTCTCGGCGAGCCGCCGGTCGGTGCGCGAGGCGGCGATCGCCGTCCACACCAGCGGCGCCAGGGAGACCAGCGCGAAGACGGTCAGCACGACATAGGTGACCGGGCCCGCGTCCAGCTGCTTGCCGGCGCCCATCACCCGGGGGCGCCGCAGGCCCCGGCCGCCCTTCGCCCTGCCACTCGGCTGGGCCTGAGGGAGGGTCAGGTCGCTTGTCGTCATAGGGACTTCCTCAGCCGTCGGGTGAACAGCATGTTGATCACGGCCACCATCAGCAGGATCAGGAACATCGACCAGGCGATCGCCGACGCCTTGCCGAGGTTGCCGATGATCCAGCCCTGGTCGTACATGTACAGGCCGAGCGTCTGGTACTGGTGCTCGGAGCCGCCCTTTGAGCCGCTGACGCCGCCGAACAGCAGGGGCTCGCCGAACAGCTGGGTGGCGCCGATGGTGGAGACGATCACCGTGAACAGGATCGTCGGCCGCAGCATCGGGATCGTCACGTGGCGGAACTGCTGCCAGCGTCCCGCGCCGTCGAGGGCCGCCGACTCGTACAGGTCGGGGGGGATCGCCTGCATCGCCGCGAGGTAGATCAGCGCGTTGTAGCCGGTCCAGCGCCAGATCACGATCGACGAGACGGCGAACTGCGAACCCCAGTCGGACTCACGCCAGTTGACGGGGTCGACACCGACGAAGTGCAGCAGCCAGTTGATCATGCCGCCGTCCCAGGAGTACAGCAGCGTGAAGACCAGTGTCGCCGCCGCCACCGAGGTGGCGTACGGGGTGAGCATCACGACCCGCCAGACGGTCGATCCGCGCAGCCGGTAGTTGAGCAGATGGGCGAGCCAGATCGCCGCCATGAGCTGCGGCACGGTCGAGATCACACCGATGGTGAACGTGTTCTTCAGGGCGTTCCAGAAGAAGTCCGAGGACAACAGGTTGCGGTAGTTGTCCAGGCCCGCCCAGGTCTGGTGGTCCAGCGCGGACAACTGCACGTGGTGCAGCGAGTACCAGGCCGTGTACAGCAGCGGGACCAGTGAGAAGGCCCCGAAGACGACGAAGAAGGGGGCGATGAACACGTACGGTGACGCCTTCATGTCCCAGCGGTACAGCCGGCTGCGCCGGGAGCCGGGGCCGGCCGGCGGCGTACCGCGAACCTGAGCGCCCCGGACCGCGCCCGGCTGCCTGCCGGACGCGGTCTCGGCGCTCGACGCGGGGTGCGCGAGAGCCTCTTTGGAGCTGGTCACTGGCCGAGCACGTCCTTGATCTCCTTGGTGGCCGCGCTCCATCCCTGGGCCGGGGTCTTGCCCTTCTGCTCGACCTGGAGGATGCCGACGTCGGTGATCGCGGAGCCGATCGGCTGGTCCTTGACACCGAAGTACTGGGTCGGGATGGTCTTCGCCGAGTCGGAGAAGATCTGCGTGATCGGCGCGTTCGAGAAGTACGCCGTGGTGTCGGCCTGCGGCTTCAGGTTCGCGTACGCCGACGGGGTCGACGGGAAGCTGGCCTGCTTGGCGAAGACCTTCGCCTGCTGCTCGGGCGCGGTCAGCCACTTCGCCAGGGCGATGGCCTCCTTCTGGTGCTTGCCCGCCGTCGGCACACCGAGGAAGGAGCCGCCCCAGTTGGCCGCGGTCGGCGCAGCCGCCACCTCCCACTTGCCCTTGCCGGATTCACCGGACTTCTGCTCGATGTAGCCGATCATCCACGCCGGGCAGGCCACCGTCGCGAAGGTGCCGTTGGCGAAGCCCTGGTCCCACGTGGGGTCGAACTGCTTCAGCTTGGCCGACATGGTACTGGTCGCCACGTCCATGGCGACGTTCCAGGAGGTCTTCACACCCGAGGACTTGTCCCAGATGACGTTGCCGTCCTTGTCGTAGTACCGCTCGGTCGCGCCGCCGAGGGCCGCGTTGTAGACGGAGGACGCGGAGTCCACGAACTTGGTGCCCTTCGGCGCCTTCTTCATGTACTGCTTGCCGAGGTCGACGTACTTGGCCCAGTCGCCCTTCCACTGCGCGGCGAGCTTGGTGCGGTCCGTCTCCAGGCCGGCCTTCTGGAAGAGGTCCTTGCGGTAGCAGATGGCCATCGGGCCGATGTCGGTGCCGAGCCCGATCGTCTTGCCGTCCTTGGTGGTGGCCTGCGCCGTCTTCCACGGCAGCCACTGGGAGGTGTCGACCTCCTTGCCGAGGTCGACGAACTTCGCGGCCTGCGTCTGCACGGCCTCGGTGATGTTGCCGACCTCGATCGCCTGGATGTCGTCGGTGCCGGAGCCGGCCTGCAGGCGGGTGAGGACCTTGGGCCAGTACACGTCGGTGCGGGTGGTGACGTTCTCCTTGATGGTGATGTCCGGGTGGAGCTTCATGTACTCGTCATACAGGCCGGCCTGCTTGTAGCCGAAGACGCCGAAGGTGCCTATCGTCAGCGTCGTCTTGCCCTTGCCGCCTCCACCACCGTTCGAGTCCGACGAGCTGTCGCCCGAGTCATTGGCGCAGCCGGCCAGCAGCCCCGTGGCCAGCGCGGCGACGGCCGCGAAGGCCGCCAGCCTGTGGGACCGGCGGGTACTCGTGCGCATGTGTCCTCCTGTTGCCTGACGTGCCGACCCCCCGGCCAACTGCATCGGTTGGGCCCGTTCGTACTCGCTGCGGCTCGGGCGGGGAACGTGCGGGACGTGTATGTGTCAGGTACTGTGGGAGCGCTCCCACAAGTGATGTGTTGAAGAGTCGCGGGTTCGTGCGGGGGTGTCAAGGGAGCGGACGGGGCTAGATGTGTTCAGTTATCGGGACGTTAACTGGGTCGGCGGGTGACCGTCTCGGCCGGGTGACCGCCTCGGCCGGGCCCGGGGTGATCGGCAGTGCCGGACGGGGCTGTTACATTCCAGGCCGGGGTGGTGACGACGGGAGGTGGGGTCAATGGCAAGCCATGGAGTGCGGGGCCGCAGCGGGGGCCGGCCGACCCTCGAAGAGGTGGCCGCGCGTGCAGGCGTCGGCCGCGGCACGGTCTCCCGGGTGATCAACGGCTCGCCGCGGGTGAGCGATGCGACGCGCGCGGCCGTCGAAGCCGCCGTCGCGGAGCTGGGCTATGTGCCCAACACCGCGGCGCGGGCGCTGGCCGCCAACCGTACCGACGCGATCGCCCTCGTCGTCCCCGAGTCGGAGACCCGATTCTTCGCAGAACCGTACTTCTCGGACATGTTGCGCGGTGTGGGCGCCGAGTTGTCCGACACGGAGATGCAGCTGCTGCTGATCTTCGCGGGCAACGACCGGGAACGCCGCAGGCTGGCCCAGTACCTGGCGGCCCACCGGGTCGACGGCGTCCTGCTGGTCTCGGTGCACGCCGACGACCCGCTGCCCGACCTCCTCGCCCAGCTGGAGATCCCGGCGGTGATCAGCGGTCCGCGTTCGCAGGACGAGCCCCTGCCGTCGGTGGACTCCGACAACCACGGCGGCGGCCGCTCGGCCGTCGAGCACCTGATCGCCCGGGGTCGTTCGCGCATCGCCACGATCGCGGGCCGGCTCGACGTGTACGGCGCGCAGCGGCGCGTGGAGGGCTACCGGGACGCGCTGCGGGACGCCGGCCGCGAGGTGGACGAGGCCCTGATCGCGCCCGGTGACTTCACGGAGGAGGGCGGCCGCCGCGCCATGACCGAACTCCTGGCCCGCCGCCCGGACCTGGACGCGGTGTTCGCGGAGTCGGACGTGATGGCGGCGGGCGCGCGCCAGGTGCTGCGCGAGGCGGGCCGCCGCATTCCCGACGATGTGGCGCTGGTCGGCTACGACGACTCGGCGATAGCCCGCCACATGGACCCTCCCCTGACGAGCGTGCGCCAGCCGATCGAGGAGATGGGCCGCGCGATGATCGACCTGCTCCTCGACGAGATAGCCGACCGCCGCCCGGCGGCCTCACGGAGCCTGGAGCGGCGTCAGGTGGTCCTGCCCACGCGGCTGGTGCAGCGCGACTCGTCCTGAAAGGAGCGCCGAACCGGACGCGGCGCGGGGAGTTGCGGCTTGCGTCCGCGCCCGGCTGCTGCGGCGGGGGCACATCGCGGCGCCGGAGCCGGTGCGCACGCCGGTGCGCGGCGAGGCGCGTGCGGGGACCCGGTGCCCCGCCGGCCCCGCCCGAGGCGGTGGGGCCTCTCCGGTGTCCGCATCACCTGTGCCCGACGTGACGTGACGCCATGCCGGCCCGGCATGGGCAGCCGGGCCGGTGCCAGTGGCGAGTGCCGGTCACCGGTCAGGAGCGCCCGAATCCGCAGTAGACCCGGTGGCCGTAGCGGTAGGCCGCGATGATGCCGGCGACGTAGCCGCGGTTGTACTCGGCGGACGCCCCGGGCTTGCCGGCCCGTCCACGGGAGTCGCCGCGGACACAGTCCCGGGCATATGCCAGGCCGTCCCGGTATCCGTCCTTGTAGCCCTGGTCGTAGGGGGGGATCCTCGGGGAGCCGGGCTGCGCGACCGCCGGTGGGGCAGACGGTGCCGCGAATGCCCGCGCGTTCGCGGACAGCGGGAACAGGAGCGCGGTGGCGGCCACCGGGATTGCGAGGAGGGCACTGAGCCGCTTCGCCTGCATGGCTTCCTCCCTGACTGGGACGCAGGCCACCGGTCGGTCGAGTGACCCCGTTCCCGTTGCTTGACTGGGCCCATGCGGTGGAGGGGCGGGCTTCTGCCCGCGTGTGAGGCACTGCCGAGGTCGGCAGCATCGTCAGCCGTCTCATGGCGCACGAAAGCCTCTTTGCCAGACTAGGCCGGGTGGTTCCGGGCCGCGACCTGAGGCTGGCTTGAGGGCTCGCAGGGAAATCCGCCGCAGGGGTTCGGTCTTCCTCGGGGCCGACTGCCGTACGTGTCGGGGCGGGCGGCCATGTGCACCGAGACGGGCGGCCGCGCCTGCCGGGTGCGACAGCCGAGGTACCGGCGCGGGCCGCGACCGCGGGCGGCTGTCAGATCGTCAAGTTCCCCAACGCCGATGTGCCCAACTTCCAGCGGCGGACCGTCCGGCGTGGAGCCGAGCCTTCGGCGGGCGGTCACCGCGCCGTCTCGGAGCAGCCGTCCGATGCCCGTCGTGTGGAAGGCGTGCAGAGTTCTCGCCCCGCCGGTCGGAGTGCCCCGAGTGAGCTGCGAGTTCCGGTCCGTTGACCGGCTACACCACCCGGCGGGACGCCATCGTGGGACGCCCGCCCGGGCAACGGTTCGGCGCCGTGGGCGAGTTCGCGGACGCGTGGCGGGCCGTGGCCGGGGCGGACACCATCGGGGGATGCTGGGTATCGGGTCCGTCGTGCTGGGTGTGTCCGACGTGGGGCGGGCCGCCGCCTTCTGGACGGAGACGCTGGGCTGTGTGCCGCGAGACGGGATCGAGGACGACTGGGCCGTGCTGGTGCCGCCGGGCGGGACCGCCGGGCCGCGGCTGTCGCTGGGGCTGAGCCGGACGCCCGTCCAGGAGCACCCGCGGGTGCATCTCGATCTGTACGCGGGCGACGCGGCCGACCAGGCCGCCGAGGTGGAGCGGCTGCTGGGGCTCGGCGCGCGGCGGGTCGACTGGGACCTGTACCCCGAGGGCGCCGACTTCGTCGTGCTGGCCGATCCGGACGGCAACCGGTTCTGCGTCATCGACACCGGGGGCGCCTGAGAAGCACTCGGCCGGTGATCCGCTGAAGAGGGTCTCCTGCAGGTTGCCGGGAGTTGCCTCAAGTCGCTGTGGGCTTCCGGGCGCTGACGGTACGCTGACCGCTCCCGTCGAGCCTGTGTGACCTGGAGGTCTGTATGGCTGATCAGCCCGTCAAGGCGCACTTCGCCCAAACCGTCGATCTTCCTGACGGGCGGAGGGTCCGCGTCAGTGCGTATCCCGACGGGAGCATCAGGTTCCGGGTGGACGGCCTGCCCTACGTCCTGACCGAGGCGTACCTCAGTGGGAACCCCGAGAAGGACCACGCCATCGTGAAGCTCTCGCCCGGCAAGCAGGGCAGCAGCGCGTCCAGGAGCTACGTGGAATGGCTGGAGGGCAAGAACAACAGCCGGACGGCCACGTCAGCCTGACTCAGGACCGGGCCCGGGCCATGAGCCGGACGCAAGAGGCCGATGACCCCGTCACTGCAGGTCATCGGCCTCTCTACAGAGGGTGAGTGACGGGACTCGAACCCGCGACATCCTGGACCACAACCAGGTGCTCTACCAGCTGAGCTACACCCACCATGACCGGCGTTCTCGCAATGGTTTCCCCTACCGGCCGAGAAAAAGTGTACAGGGTCCGAAGGGGTGCTCGCGCCAGGCTTTCCCGGGGGCCCGGTGGGCCCCGCCGGGGCCGCTACCGCGCCGGCAGCACGTGCCTGGCCGCGATCGCGCGCGCCGTGTCCGAGTCGGGGCCCGGCTGCGGGACGAAGATCGCTTCCCGGTAGTAGCGCAACTCCGCGATCGACTCGCGGATGTCGGCCAGTGCCCGGTGGTTGCCGTTCTTCTCGGGGCTGTTGAAGTACGCCCGCGGATACCAGCGCCGGGCCAGTTCCTTGATCGAACTGACGTCCACGATCCGGTAGTGGAGGTAGTCCTCCAGGGTCGGCATGTCGCGGCTCAGGAAGCCGCGGTCGGTACCGACCGAGTTGCCGCACAGCGGGGCCTTGCCCGGCTCCTTGACGTGCTCCCGCACATATGCCAGGACCTGCTCCTCGGCGTCGGCGAGCGTCGTGCCGGCCGCCAGCTCGTCGAGCAGTCCCGAGGCGGTGTGCATCTGACGCACCACCTCCGGCATCGTCTCCAGCGCCGCGTCCGGCGGCCGGATCACGATGTCCACCCCTTCGCCGAGTACGTTCAGCTCGGAGTCGGTGACCAGCGCGGCCACCTCGATGAGCGCGTCGTCGGACAGCGAGAGACCGGTCATCTCGCAGTCGATCCACACCATGCGATCGTTCATGTGTCCCACCTTATGGCCCCCCGGGGCCGGGCGGACCGCCCCTGCACACCGGGAGGACGGCCGGGGCGCGCGACGCTCTCCCGGGGACACGAAGGACGGGCGGGCTCCGCCGCGCGTACGACCTGCGTACGGCCTCGCGGATCCCGCCCGTCCTCAGCGGTGCGGCGGCGCTACGGCGCGCTGCGCTGGCCGGGCACGCTCGGTCGGCCGGCCACGTACAGCTCCGGAACGTGTCTGCCGTGGTCCGTGGACAGGGACGCCGCGGGGCCGAGCGCGCTCGCGGCGGCTGTGCGGCGGGTCTGCAGCGGGACGGGGGCGGCCTCCTGTGCGACCTGCGGCGCCGACGGGCCCGAGGGGCCGTCGGCGGGCCGGTCACCCTGCGGTCGGCGTGCCCGGTAGGCGGCCCGGTACGCGGCCGGCGACGAGCCGAGCTGGCGCCGGAAGTGCCCGCGCAGCGCGACCGGTGAGCGGAAGCCGCAGCGCCCGGCGACCTCGTCGACCGAGTAGTCGGAGGTCTCCAGCAGCCGCTGGGCCTGCAGCACCCGCTGGGTGATCAGCCACTGCAGCGGTGCGCTCCCGGTGAGAGAGCGGAAGCGCCGGTCGAACGTCCGCCGGCTCATGTACGCGCGGGCGGCCAGCGTCTCCACGTCGAACTGCTCGTGAAGGTGCTCCAGCGCCCAGGCGACGACCTCCGCGAGCGGGTCGGCGCCGATCTCCTCGGGTAAAGACCTGTCGAGGTAGCGCTCCTGGCCGCCGCTGCGGCGCGGCGGGACCACCAGGCGCCGGGCGAGCGCGCCCGCCGCCTCGTTGCCGTGGTCCGTACGCACGATGTGGAGGCAGAGGTCGATGCCGGCCGCCGTGCCGGCCGACGTCAGGACGTCTCCGTCGTCCACGAACAGCTCGCGTGGATCGACGTGCACCGACGGGTAGCGCTTGGCCAGCGTCGGCGCGTACATCCAGTGGGTGGTGGCCGGCCGTCCGTCCAGCAGTCCGGCGGCGGCCAGTACGAAGGCGCCGGTGCACAACCCGACGATCCGGGCGCCCTCTTCGTGCGCCCGGCGCAGCGCGTCGAGCGCCTCCTCCGGCGGCGGCGAGGTGATCGACCGCCAGGCCGGCACCACGACGGTGCCCGCCCGCGAGATCGCCTCCAGCCCGTACGGTGCGGTGAGTTCCAGGCCCCCCGTGGTCCGCAGCGGGCCTTCCTCGCCACCGGCCACCAGCAGCCGGTAGCGCGGCACTCCGGCGTCCTGGCGGTCAATTCCGAACACCGAAAGCGGTATGGAACTCTCGAAGATGGGGCCGCCGCTGAACAGCAGCACCGCGACGATCTCCTTGCGGCGTCGCCCGGAAAGCTTCCGGGCCGCGGCGTCCGGCGCGGCAGTGGAGTCGTGGCTCATCCTGCTAAGCCCCCCTCGGTGGTCGCGGCTCCTCGGTTGTGTCGCTCCTGCACGTTTCCCCTCGGTCCTGCACGAGTCCCCCGCCGTAAGACAGTCATGATCGAATCTACTGTGTCCCGTGGTGCCGGGGTGACCAGTTCACCATCCGGCACATTGTCGACATGGCAACTTGGCGTGAAGCATTCGATCACGAAGCGTTGCACTCGCGGGCCGTGCAGGGAAGTCCGCCTCGCCCCGGTGGCCAATCCCCATAGGGTGCGTACGCCCTCCAGGACCCTTTCGGTGCAGGTCGAACGGGGGGTGAGGGGGTGTTCGAGCGGGTGATGCACAGGGGTCAGAAGTTGGCTGAAAAGAAGCGGGGGCGTGCGCGGAAACCGGTCAGTCGACCGGAGTGTTTCCCCCGTTGCGCCGACCGCCCCTGTGCGCCCCCGTTCCGGTCCTGCCGTGCCGTCCGCGGTGGGGCGCGCGCTCCTCGGCGGCCAGCCGAGCGGCATGCCGTTCGGATTCCCGCAGCAGCAGCCGGCACACCCAGGTGATGGTCGCCAGGCCCAGCGCGGTGCTGATGGCACCGGCGGGCGAGGTGCCGTACCAGACGAGGACCACGGGCACGAGCACGCAACTGAAGGCGGCCCAGCGGACCACGTCGCTCGCGGTGTCCGGTGCGGGGCGCTGCGGAGGGGTGGTGCGGGGTCCGGACACGGCGTGCTCCCTGGGGCTGTGGTCACCGGATTCAACGCGTGCCCGACCGCCCGGTCACTGCCGGATGGGCCCCGGCGGTGGTTGAACCCTGTGCGAACCGGCTGTACGGGGCAGCAACCGTTGCGTTACGGGCGTCCCCTCGTGCATGCTCCCTGGAACCCCCGTGCAGGGTGCGCGGGATCTGGGCTAAGGAGGCGTGCCGCCGTACCCTTGGGGGTATGGGGTTGGGAAGATGTTTCCCGGACACAGCTCCGCCGTACAGTGTCGTCCCACCCAGAGGATCACAACGCCGAGACACCCATGGCCGGTCACGAATTCTTCGATCCCGCGGACCGCAAGCGCCGCGTCGCCGATCCCACGGCGGCCGGGCCCGAGGCGGCGGAAGAGCCACGCCCGTCCTGCGACCCCGCCTTCAAGCACGGCGTGGTGGTCGGCTTCGACGGCTCCACCTCCAGCGAGCGCGCCCTCGCGTACGCGATCGGCATGGCCCACCGTTCCCGCTCGGGGCTGATCATCGTCCATGTCGCCAACCGGCTGCCCACCACGGTGTGGGCGGGCTGTGAACCCCCGGTCTTCGTCGACGTGCCGGACCACCGCACCGAGGTCCTCGGGCTCGAACTCGCCTGTGCCGACCATCTCGCCGAGGTGCCGTGGATCCTGGTCGAGCGCGGTGGCGACATCTGCCACGAACTCGAAGAGGTGGGCCGGGAGTACGAGGCGGACGCCATCGTGGTCGGCTCCACGCACGGCATCGTCGGCCGCATCTTCGGCTCGGTCGCCGGCCGGCTCGCCAAGCGCGCGCAGCGGCCCGTGATCGTCATTCCCTGAGCCCTCCGGGCCGCCGTCCCGCCGCATGATTACGGTCACCGCGCCGTCCCGCACGCGCGCCCGGCAGCGCCCCGCTGTGTCGTTTTGGCATCGCCGTTCTGCAACTCCCCGTTGTCCCAGGTGAGATGAGCCACGGTTAGCGGCCGCCTTCTGATGGCATCGCGGGGACTCTTTCGCAACCTACTTGCGCGTAGAGGTGTTTGTGCCTTTGTGAAGGGCATATATCGGTCACCGCACAACCGTGCATGCAGGACAAGAAGGGAGCCCGCCGTGGACAACGACGTCTCTGCGGGAAGCACCACCTCGACCGTCGGACGGCTCGCACTCGGCATCACATTGCTGGCCTTCGGCCTCGGAACCACCAGGGTGATCGACGGCGTGACGACGGCCGACGCCGTGTCACTGGCCCACTATCTCGGCGGCGTGGCCCTGTTCCTCGCCGGCCTGTTCGCCCTCCGTGACCGTGACACCGTCACGGGGACGGCCTTCTGCGCGCTCGGCGCCCTCTGGTTCACCTGGGCCGTCACGGCAGGCGGCCAGATGTCCGACAATGCCGCCGGACTCTTCCTCCTGCTGTTCGCCCTGGTGGCGCTGAGCCTGACGCTCGGAGCCGCCGGCGGTGTCCTCGACCAGGGCACCTACGGCCTGTTGTTCGTCTCGCTGCTGCTGCTCGCCGTCGCGCGGTTCGCGGGCAGCGACTCGCTGGGCAAGGCCGGCGGCTGGTTCGCGGTCGCCGCGGGCGTGGTCGCCTGGTACGCGGCGACGGCGACGCTGGCCAAGTGGCCCACGGCCCTTCCCCGACGCGCTGCCGGCCGCGGAGTGACGGCCGCCGGCTGACGCAGCGCCGGGCCGGGACGTGGGTTCCCGGCCCCCGAAAAGAGCGACCCCCTGTGCGGGTGGCACACAGGGGGTCGCCTCTTCGCGGACGTGCTTATTCCACCGTCACCGACTTGGCGAGGTTCCGCGGCTTGTCGATGTCCCGGCCCAGGGCCAACGCCGTGTGGTAGGCGAGGAGTTGCAGCGGGATGCCCATCAGGATCGGGTCCAGCTCGTCCTCGTTCTTCGGCACCAGGACCGTGTGGTCGGCCTTTTCCTGCTCCCGGTGGGCGACCGCGAGGATCCTGCCGCTGCGCGCCTTGATCTCCTCCATGGCCGCGCGGTTCTTCTCCAGCAGGTCGTCGTCCGGCACGATCGCGACCGTCGGCAGGGCGGGCTCGATCAGTGCCAGCGGGCCGTGCTTGAGCTCGGAGGCCGGGTACGCCTCGGCGTGGATGTAGGAGACCTCCTTCAGCTTCAGGGAGGCTTCACGGGCCACCGGGTAGCCGCGCACTCGCCCGATGAAGAGCATCGAGCGGGCCTCGGCGAGCTGGTGCGCCAGCTCCTTGATCTCCTCCTCCTGCTTGAGGATCTCGGCGATCTGCCCGGGCAGCCTGCGCAGGCCCTCGATGATCCGCTTGCCGTCGCGCACCGACAGGTCCCGGGTGCGGCCGAGGTGCAGGGCGAGCAGCGCGAAGGCGACGGTGGTGTTGGTGAAGCACTTGGTGGACACCACGCACACCTCGGGGCCGGCGTGGACGTACATGCCGCCGTCGGCCTCGCGCGCGATCGCCGAGCCGACCACGTTGACGATGCCCAGCACTCGGGCGCCCTTGCGCTTGAGCTCCTGCACGGCGGCCAGGACGTCGTAGGTCTCACCGGACTGCGAGACCGCGACGTAGAGCGTGTCCGGGTCGACCACCGCGTTGCGGTAGCGGAACTCGGAGGCCGGCTCGGCGTCGGCGGGGATGCGCGCCAGCTCCTCGATCATCTGGGCGCCGATCATGCCCGCGTGGTACGAGGTGCCGCAGCCGAGGATCTTCACCCGGCGCACGGCGCGCGCCTCACGGGCGTCCAGGTTGAGGCCGCCCAGGTGCACGGTGGAGAACCGGTCGTCGATGCGGCCGCGCAGCACGCGGTCCACGGCCTCGGCCTGCTCGTGGATCTCCTTGTGCATGTAGGTGTCGTGGCCGCCCATGTCGTAGGACTCGGCCTCCCACTCGACGGTGGTCGGCTCGGCTGTCGTACGGGTGCCCTCGGTGGTGTACGTGCGGAAGTCGTCGGCCTTGAGGGTGGCCATCTCGCCGTCGTCGAGGGTCACTATCTGACGGGTGTGGGCGACCAGCGCGGCGACGTCGGAGGCGACGAACATCTCCTTCTCGCCGATACCGAGGACGACGGGGGAGCCGTTGCGGGCCACCACGATCCGGTCGGCGAAGTCCGCGTGCATCACGGCGATGCCGTAGGTGCCCTCCACCGAACGCAGCGCCTGGCGGACCTTCTCCTCCAGGGTCTCGGCCGGGGAGCGGGCGATGAGGTGGGTGAGGACCTCGGTGTCGGTCTCGGACAGGAACTCGACGCCGTCGGCCTCCAGTTTCCTCCTGAGGTCGGCGGCGTTGTCGATGATCCCGTTGTGGACGACGGCCACCGTGCCGTCGGCCGACAGGTGCGGGTGGGCATTGACGTCGGAGGGGGCGCCGTGGGTGGCCCAGCGGGTGTGGGCGATGCCGGTGGTGCCCTTGAAGCGCGCGGGGACCTTCGCCTCCAGGTCGCGGACCCGGCCCTTGGCCTTGACCATCTTCAGACCGGCCGACTTGGGGGATGTGACGACGATGCCCGCCGAGTCGTAGCCGCGGTACTCCAGCCGCTGCAGCCCCTCCAGCAGCAGCGGGGCCACATCGCGCTTACCGATGTATCCGACGATTCCGCACATATGAGTCCTTGGGTCCCTTTTGTCCTGCGCTCGGTGACGTGATGTCGTCCGGCGGCTCAGCCATAGACGATGCGGCGCAGCTGCCGGAGGGTGAGCTCGGGCGGCGCGACCGCGCGGTACTTGAGATCCGCCTCGATCCGGTCGAAGATCGTCGCGTTCACCAGGCCCTGGGCCTGCAGCTCGCGATGGCGGCGGCGGACGAATTCCTCGGTCGTCTCGTCGAAGTAGGCGAGCACGTCCTGGATCACGCGCAGAGCCTCGCCCCGGCTGAGGGGTGTGGACCGCTCCAGATGATCAACGAGTTCGTCGTGCACCCGCTAGATCATGGTGTACGGGTGCCGGGAGTGCAAGAATTCTGCCCGATTCCGGGCAGGAGGTGGCTCACATCCGTTTGAGGACCGCCTGCTTGGTCATGGTGAACTCCTCCTCGGTCGGCACGCCCGTCCCGTGCGACTCGCCCAGTCAGCGCAACCGGCGCAGCGGCGCGTCGTGGTGTGCTCGGCGGGGGTGGGTCGAGGGGCGGGCGCGGTGAGCTCGTCGGCGGGCGGCGCGCCGGCCACCGCGGCTGCCGCGGGAGCCGACGGGTGCGGCGGCCGGGCCTGCACGGCCGCCGCGACGAGCGCCATCAGCGGGTCCTTCTTGAAGCCCCACAGCGCGACGGAGTGGGGGTCGTACTTCGGTGGCACCGCGGTCTGGGCGCCGTGCACGGCGAAGCGGAGAGTGCCGTTCTCCAGGCCCACCGCCGGCTGCCGGTCCACGGCGGTGACGGTGGCCACGGGCAGCGTGCGGACGCCCGCGGACGCCTTCGAGTCCTCGGTCTTCCAGTTCCACTCCAGGCGTATGCGCTCACCGCCGAAGCTCGCCGAGCCGTCCCCGGCGGACGCGGACGCGGACGGCGGCACCGCGGGGCCGGGCGGCATGGCGGCCGACCGGGCCGGACGGCACCTGCTCCAGCAGGAGCGCGTGGCGGACCTCGTCGGCCAGGTACTCGGCGACGCCGTGGCGGTCGGGCTCGACGACCGGCCGGTAGGGGGTGTCGGACTCGCCGAGCCTGCCGCCGGCCGCCTGGGGCTGGGGGTCCCCACGCCGTTCAGGCGGTGGGGGAGGGCCGGCGCCGTCGCGCAGCCGCAGCCGCAGCCGCAGCCGCAGCCGCAGTCTCAGCCGTCCGGCCTTCTTGCCCTGCTTCAGGGAAATGCCCGCCAATGCACTGAGCGGGACGGAGAGTTCACCCAGTGTCCTGCGGAGCAGGCCGACGTTCTTGTCGCGCCCCGGAGTCAGCCGCAGCGTGCCGCCGTCGAAGGTCCACGTACCGTCCTTCTGGATGATTTCCGCCACGAGGGGGATTGTTCCCCCCGCCGTGCGAGAGAGTGGTCTATACCCATCGGCGCCGCACCGGACAGGCCCGTGGGACCTCATGGAAGGGAGCGCATGTGACACGGCACCACAGAACGCCCCGCCTCCTCGGAACGCTGCTGCTGGCCGCGGCAGCCGGACTCACCCTGGGCTCCGGCGCCGCGCCCGCCGCGACCGCGCCCCCCGCCATCCCCCTGACCCAGGTGATCCCGGCGCCGGCCTCGGTCGAGGCGGGCGGTTCCCCGTACCGGATCACCCCCGGCACACGGATCCGTGTCGAAGGATCGGGCGAGGCCCGCCGGGTCGGCGAGTACCTCGCGCGCATCCTGCGTCCCTCGACCGGCTACCGCCTGCCGGTCACCACGCACGGCACCGGCGGCATCCGGCTCCGCCTGGGCGGCGGCCCGCCCGGCGGCGAGGGCTACCGCCTGGAGAGCGGCGCCCGGGGCGTCACCATCACCGCCCGCGGGCCGGCGGGACTCTTCCACGGTGTGCAGACCCTGCGCCAGCTCCTGCCCGCCGCGGTCGAGCGGAAGACCGTGCAGCCCGGGCCCTGGGTGGTCGCGGGCGGCACCATCGAGGACCTTCCGCGCTACGCCTACCGCGGCGCGATGCTCGACGTCTCCCGTCACTTCTTCACCGTCGCCCAGGTCAAGCGCTACATCGACGAGTTGGCGCTCTACAAGATCAACACCCTGCATCTGCACCTGAGCGACGACCAGGGCTGGCGCATCGCGATCGACTCCTGGCCGCGCCTGGCGGCCCACGGCGGCTCGACCCAGGTCGGCGGCGGCAGCGGCGGCTTCTACACCAAGGCGCAGTACCAGGACATCGTGCGCCACGCGGCCTCCCGCTATCTGGAGGTCGTCCCCGAGATCGACATGCCGGGCCACACCAACGCCGCCCTCGCCTCGTACGCCGGACTCAACTGCGACGGCGTCGCACCCCCGCTCTACACCGGCACGAACGTCGGCTTCAGCTCGCTGTGTGTGCCCAAGCCGGTGACGTACGACTTCGTGGACGACGTCATCCGCGAACTGGCCGCGCTCACACCGGGCCGCTACCTCCACATCGGCGGCGACGAGGCGCACTCCACGAGCCACGACGACTACGTGACGTTCATGGACCGGGTGCAGCCCGTCGTGGGCCGGTACGGCAAGACCGTGATCGGCTGGCACCAGCTCACCGGCGCGCACCCGGTGAAGGGCGCCCTGGCCCAGTACTGGGGGCTGGACGGCACCAGCGCCGCGGAGAAGGCCCGGGTCGCCCGCGCGGCGCAGAACGGCACCCGGCTGATCCTGTCCCCGGCCGACCGGGTCTACCTCGACATGAAGTACACCGGGGACACACCGCTCGGACAGGACTGGGCGGGGCTGGTGGAGGTGCGCCGCTCCTACGACTGGGATCCGGGCACCTACCTTCCGGGCGCGCCGGGTTCGGCGATCGCCGGTGTCGAGGCGCCCCTGTGGTCGGAGACGATCGTCACGGACGCCGACATCGACTACATGACCTTCCCGAGGCTGCCGGGCGTGGCCGAGCTGGGCTGGTCACCGGCCGCCACGCACGACTGGGACGCCTACCGGACGCGGCTCGCCGCGCAGGGGCCGCGCTGGCAGGCACTGGGGATCGGGTTCTACCGGTCGCCGCAGGTGCCCTGGCCGGCGGACTGAACACCGCTCGCGGGCACCCCGGAGGACCGTACTCCGGGGTGCCCGCCCCCACCCCGGGCCTGGAGCCCGGCGATCGGGTTCCTCAGGGTCCCGGCCAGCTGAAGCGCCCCCGACGGGTCCGCCAGGTCCACCATCTGCCGGTTGTCTCGCAACTGGAGCCGGTTGAGGCACGACAGCGGGAACCGAGGGGCGAACAGGTCGTACTGCCGGAACCTGCCGCCCAGTTCGGGGTGCTCGTCCTGATAGGTGTGGGCGACCTCGGCGACCGTCCGCCAGAAGTCCTCCTCCTGCAGAACCCCTTCGGCGGCGAGGTGGGCGGCCAGGAAGCGCAGGAAGCAGTCGAAGACGTCCGTGAAGACCGACAGGAGCCGCTTCTCCTCCGGCACCTCGGCACGGATCCGCGCGGCCTGCGGGGGCAGCGCCGTACGCGGGTCCAGGACCGCGACCTCCTCCGCGATGTCCTTGAAGACCGCGCGCCGCACGACCCCGTCCGCCAGGACGAGGATGACGTTCTCGCCGTGCGGCATGAAGACCAGGCCGTGGGCGTAGAAGCTGTGCAGCACCGGGACGAGGTACGCCCGCAGATAGCGGCGCAGCCACTGCGCCGGCGCGAGGCCCGACCGTTCGATCAGCGCACCGGCGAAGGAGGCGCCCGCCTGGTCCACATGGAGGAGGGAGGCCATGGTGGCCAGGCTCTCGCCCTCCCGGAGCGACGGCACCGGGCTCTCCCGCCACAGCGCGGCGAGCATCTTCCGGTAGGGCGAGTGGTGGTCCGTGGCCGCCTCGTACTCCAGGTGGCGGTAACCGACCGCCGCACGCTCCCGGATGATCGTCAGACCCGTCTCCGTCAGCACCGGGTCGTTCTCGATGAGCCCCGCCAGCCAGTCGTTGATCGCCGGGGTCGCCTCCATCCAGGCGGCCGACAGCCCCCGCATGAAGCCCATGTTGAGGACGGACAGGGCCGTCTTCACATAGTGCTTTTCGGGGTTGCTCCGGTTGAAGAAGGTCCGCACGGACTGCTGGGCCAGGTACTCGTCGTCGCCCTCGCCCAGGCACACGAGGTGCCGCCGGGCGATGTCGGCGGCGAAGGCGACGGTGAGCTTGTTGCGCCACTGCCAGGGGTGGACGGGTATGAGGAGGTAGTCGGCGGGGTCCAGGTGCTGTCCGGTCAGCTGACGGTGGAAGCGCTCGACCGCCTCCTCGCCCAGTTCCTCCCGGACGAACGACGGGTACGCGATCCCGGCCCCCGCCGTGAACACCGCCCGCGAACGGTGCGCGGCCAGCCACACCAGCCGGACGGGGCTCGCGCTCTCGGGGGCGTACGCGTGGTGGTCGTGGATGCCGAAGCCCAGCCGTCCGTTGTTGGCGACGAAGCAGGGGTGGCCCTCGGTCATGCCGGTCTCGATGTCCTGGAACCCGCTCCCGGCCAGTTCGGCGGCGGTGACCTTCGGCTTGGCGAGCTTGTAGCAGGTGCCGGAGAGGGTGGCGGAGATCTCCTCCAGATAGACCGGGAGCACCTCGTCGCTCAGCCCCAGCGACGTCCGCAGCTCGGTGATGAGGTCCAGGGCCGAGAGGGGGAGCGCACGGCCGTCGCGGTGCCGGGTGAGGGAACCGGGGTCCACCTGCCAGTGGTCGAGGGCGCGGCGGGTGGCGGCGAACCGGTAGACGGTGTGGCCGTCGTCGCTGCGGACGACGTACCGGCCCTTCCCATCCCGTCCGGGCGTGACCAGCCGCTCGTGGGCGAACTCGGCGAGGGCCTTGCGGACGAGGAGGCGGTTGGCGTGCTCCCAGCGTCCGGGGGACAGATGGGAGACTGCGTCGGCGAGGTTCATGCCGCCATCGCCTGCTCGAACCGCTCGCGGGTGCAGAAACCCAGCAGTGCCCTCTTCTCCGGCTTCTGGATCTCACGTTCGGGCAGGAACCCGACCGCCGCGTTCAGGGCGTGCACGGCGGTGTTGCGCACATCGGGTTCGACGACCACGCGGGCGGTCGCCGGGTCGTCGAACAGGTGCCGCATCACCGCGGTGAGGACGGCGCGGGTGAAGCCGTGCACGGGTGTCTCGGCCGGCGCGACGAGGAAGTGCATGCCGACGTCACCGGGCTCGGGCCGGTACAGGCCGGCCAGTTCGCGGTGGGCGGGATCGTACCTCTCCATCAGGAAGACGGGTGTGCCGTCGTGCAGTCCGAGGAGGGCGTGGTGGTGCTCGTCGGCCTCGATCGCCCGATAGGCGCGCTCGACGTCGGCCGGCCGGGCGTCCTGCATCATCCAGAAGGCCGCCTTGGGGTGGGTGACCCAGGTGTGCAGCAGTCCGGCGTCCTCGGCCGGGTCGAGGCGGCGGAAGGCGAAGGCGCCGGGGGCGCCGGTGGTGGTGCTCATGCGGCGAACTCCTGGAAGGCGATGGACTTCTCGACGGGGTAGTACTCGCTGCCGAGCAGTTCCCGGATGATGTACGCGTTGCGGTAGGGGCCCATGCCCAGGTCGGGGCTGGTGACGCTGTGCGTGTGGAGGCCGCCGTTCTGCAGGAAGACGCCCCGGCCCGTGGTGTCGACGGCGTAGTTGCGGGCCACGTCGAAGTTGCCGTGCGCGTCGTAGCGCAGACGGTCGCGGACCGGCCGCAGGAAGCCCGGTTCGGTGTACCGGTAGCCGGTGGCGAGGACCAGGCCCTGGGTGCGCAGCTCGTAGTCCTTCTCCTGCTCCTCCTGGCGCAGGTCCAGCCGGTAGCCGCCGTCCTCGCGGTGTACGCCGTTCAGTGAGGAGTTGGCGAGCAGACGCGTGGACGGGGGGCCGTCGAGGTTCTTCTGGTACAGCAGGTCGAAGATCTCGTTGACGAGGGCCCCGTCGATGCCCTTGAACAGGGGCTTCTGCTGCCGTGCGAGACGGTAGCGGGTGGGCTCGGGCAGGGCGTGGAAGTAGTCGATGTACTCCGGGGAGGTCATCTCCAGGGTGAGCTTGGTGTACTCCAGCGGGAAGAAGCGCGGTGAGCGCGTGACCCAGTTCAACTGGTAGCCGTGGACGTCGATCCCGCCGAGCAGGTCCCGGTAGATCTCGGCGGCGGACTGGCCGCTGCCGACCACGGTGATCGACTCCAGGGTCTGCAGCCGGTGCTTGTGGTCCAGGTAGCGGGAGGAGTGGACGGCGTCGCCGTCGAGGCCGCGGCAGGGCTCCGGGACATACGGGGCGGTTCCGGTGCCGAGGACCAGATGGCGCGCCCGGTAGGCGTCCCCTTCCCGTGTCCGTACGACATACAGCTCGTCCTCGTACGTCACGTCCGTGACCGTGGTTTTGAAGCGGACGCTGCCGAGCCGGGAGGCGGCCCAGCGGCAGTAGTCGTCGTACTCGACGCGCAGCGGGTAGAAGTTCTCGCGGATGTAGAAGGAGTACAGCCTGCCCCGCTCCTTCAGATAGGCCAGGAAGGAGTACGGGGACGTCGGGTCGGCCAGGGTGACCAGGTCCGACAGGAACGGCGTCTGGAGGTGGGCGCCGTCCAGGAACATCCCGGAGTGCCATTCGAAGGCGGGCTTCGACTCCAGGAAGACGCCGTCGAGCGCGGCGATGGGTTCGATGAGGCAGGCGAGGCCGAGGTTGAAGGGGCCGAGCCCGATCCCCACGACGTCGTACGTCCGGGTGGGGGTTTCAGGAAGCGCGGTCAAGGGACTCTCCCGGGTACTGCCCGGCGTGGCGGGCGATCAGTTCGAGCACGGCGGCGATGTCGTCCGTCGTGGTCTCGGGATTGAGCAGGGTGAACTTCAGGTAGTGGCGGCCGTCGACCTCGGTGCTCGCGACCACGGCGTCGCCGGAGGCGAACAGGGCGTTGCGGGCGTGCAGGTTGGCGCGGTCGATCCCGGCCGGGTCGGCGGCGGACGAGGGGACGCAGCGGAAGACGAGGGTGGACAGCTGCGGCTCGACCACCACGTCGAAGCGCGGGTCGGCGGCCAGCAGCTTCCAGCCCTCCCCGGCCAGGTCGCACACCTCGTCGAAGAGGGCGCCGATGCCGTCGGCACCCATCATGCGCAGGGTCGTCCACAGCTTGAGGGCGTCGAAGCGGCGGGTGGTCTGGAGGGACTTGTCGACCTGGTTGGGGATGCGTTCCCGCGCCATCCGGCGTGGGTTGAGGTACTCCGCGTGGTAGGTGGCGTGGCGCAGGGTGGCGCCGTCCCGTACCAGCACGGCGGACGAACTCACGGGCTGGAAGAAGGACTTGTGGTAGTCGACGGTGACGGAGTCGGCGCGTTCGATGCCGTCGAGCAGGCCGCGGCGGCGGGGCGAGAGGAGCAGCCCGCAGCCGTAGGCGGCGTCGACGTGCAGCCAGGTGCCGAACCGCGTGCACAGCTCGGCGATCCCGGGCAGCGGGTCGATGGACCCGAAGTCGGTCGTGCCGGCGGTGGCGACGACGGCCATGGGGACCAGGTCGTCCCGCCTGCAGCGCTCCAGTTCGTGGGCGAGGGCGAGGGTCTGCATGCGCTTGTCGTGGCCGACGGGGACCGGGATGACGGCGTCGGCGCCCAGACCGAGGAGTTTCGCCGACTTCCGCACACTGAAGTGGCTCGCCTCGGAGGCGAGGATCCGCAGCCTGGCGAGGCTGCCGGTGCCGGCCTCCTCACGGGCCAGCAGCAGCGCCTGGAGGTTGGACTGGGTGCCGCCGCTGGTGAACACGCCGTCGGCGGCGGGGCCGAGGCCGATGCGCTGGGCGGTCCAGTCGATGAGTCTGCGCTCGATGAGGGTGCCTCCGGCCGACTGGTCCCAGGTGTCGAGGGAGGAGTTGACGGCGGACAGCACTGCCTCGCCGAGCACGGCGGGGATGACGACGGGGCAGTTGAGGTGGGCGAGGTAGCGGGGGTGGTGGAAGTAGACGGCGTCGCGGAGGTAGACGTCCTCCAGTTCGTCCAGGACCGCGGTGGTGTCGTGCAGCGGGCGGTCCAGGTCGATCCGCTCGACGCGGGATGCGAGGGAGTCGACCGTGGCTCCGGTGAACGGGCGGTCGGTGGCGGCGAGTTGGGCGGCCACCCGCTCGACTCCTTCGACCACGGAGCGGCGGTAGTGCTCCGTGGTCAGGTCATTGAGCAGGTGCTGGCGCATGCGGGACCTCCGATGAGGGCGGTAAACTTAGGTTAGCCTAACCTAAGTTTCCGGGTGTGGTGCCGCCCCCTGACCCTCGTCACCCGTGCGCGCGCATCTGCTCCTCGCTCAGTCCGCGCCGCCAGTAACCGACGAAGGTGACGCGCCGGCGGTCGATGCCGCGCTCCCCGACGAAGTGCCGGCGCACCTCCTTGACCTGCCCGGCCTCGCCCGCGATCCAGACGTACGGGGCGCGCGCCTCGGGGAGCCGGGCGGCGCGCAGCGCGGCCGGCGCCGGGGAGGCGGGGGTACCCCCGGCGCCGTGGGGGGCTTCGCCGCGCACCAGCCAGGTGATCCCGGCGTCGGCCTCGGTCACCGGGTCCTGGATGTCACCGGCGTGCCCGACCTCCAGCCAGACGCGGACGCGGGTGTCCGCGGGCAGCCGTTCGAGGATCGCGCAGGCGGCGGGCACGGCGGTCGTATCGGCCCAGAGAACCACCAGGTCGGTGTCCCCGGGCGGCCGGAAGCGGATCGCCCGGTTGTCCGCGACCGCCGGTCCGAGCACTACGACCCGGTCGCCGGTGGCGGCCCGGGAGGCCCAGTGCGAGGCAGGGCCCGCGGGGGCGGTCGCGCCCGGTTGAACGCCGTGCAGCACGAAGTCGATGTCGATCTCGGCGGGATCCCGCCGCAGCGCCCGGAGCGTGTATGAACGCATCACCGCCCGTACGTCGTCGGGGAGTTCGCGCCATCCCCGCCACCACCGGTCGCCCAGGTGGACCGGGACGGCGGGCTCGCTTTGGCCCGGCTGCGGCAGGAAGAGGGAGAGGCTCTGGTCGTGTCCGTCGGAGCGGAACGCACGCAGGTCGTCGCCCGTGAAGGTGACGCGGACGAGGGAGGGGCCGAGCCGCCTCGTCCGTACGACCTGGAGGGAGAAGAAACGGAACGGGGCGGCCACGGCCGTCGTCATGTCAGCTCACCTGCTTCGCCGACTCGATCGCCTGCGCGAGGTCGTCGAGCAGCGGGGCGCACTTGTCGTACGACAGGATGGGCTCGGGGTTGCGGGCGATGACCTGGCCCGCCCTGACCGCGGGCAGCTTCTTCCAGGTCGCCTCGGTGATGGCGGCGGGCTGGATGGCCGAGGTGCGGTTGTCCATCATGATGATGTCGGCCGGGTACCTGTCGGCGTTCTCCCAGCTCAGGTTCTCGTACCAGCCGCCGCTCGCCTCCAGGGCGGAGGCGGGCGGCTCCACGAAGTTCACTCCGAGCGCCTTGAAGTACTCCAGGTCGACGGAGAGGTTCGTGCCGGAGACGTAGAAGACGTCCTGGCTCGCGGAGCCCGCCAGCACCTTGATGCCCGGCTTGGCCCTGGCGGCCGCGCGCAGCCGGGCGGCCGCGTCCTCGAACCGCTTCTTCGCCCGGGTGATCCCGGTGGAGCCGGTGTCCGCGCCGAGCGACTTCGCGAGTTCCAGCATGCGCCGCAGCGGCTCGGTCAACTGCCGGTCGTAGACGGAGATCCCGACGCTCGGGGCGCCGACCGCGAGGATCTTCTCGCGGGACTCCTCGGGCACGTACCAGAGCGTGCCCGCGTCGTCGAACAGGGTCGTGACGAGCAGGTCGGGGGCGAGCGCCGCGTACTTCTCGACGTTGAACTGGCCCCATGCGTTGCCGAGGACCGCGACCTTGCCGACGTCGAGGTCGCCGGCCTGCACGTCCGCCGCGCCGTCGTCGGTCTCCGTCGGCCCGAAGACGCCCTTCACCTCGATGCCGTAGTCGTGCAGCGCGGCGGCGGCACCGACGAACGCGACGACGGCGGACGGGGTCCGGTCGGACTTCGCGGTCCGGCCGCGGTCGTCCTTGAAGGACCAGGGGCCGGAGCCCTTGCCCGCGGTCGGGCCGCCGCCCGGGCCGCCGTTCCCGGGGTCTTCGCCGTCGCCGCAGGCGGTCAGCAGGGCGCCGAGTCCCAGGGCGCCGCCGGCGGTGAGGATGCCACGGCGGGAGGGGAGGGCGGGGCGCGGCTTGGGCATGGGTGTGCCTGCTTTCGTGCGAAGGGACCACCGACTTCGATGGAATTTAGGTTAGCCTAACCTAATAAATCGCACGCTCCCGGTCGGCGGCGGGCGGCCGGAAGTTGTGCCCATGGCGACCGGTGGGCTACAGTCGATCTTGAGGTTGCGGCCGGTTCCACCGGCCGGCTCCGCGTTGGTGGTCCAAGGAAAGACGTCCCGCTTCCTGCGGGAAGATGCAGGTGCAAGGCCTGCCCGGCGCTCAAATGGCCCTCCTCCCCGAGGTGTTCGGGGAGGAGGGCTCTCGCGTGTTTCCCCCGGCGTGCCCAACCTGCCGGAATCGGCACCGCCCCTACGGGCTGTGCCCGGCCTCACGGGCGGGCACAGCCGAGACCCTTCGGACGAGGCGTCAGCCCACCAGGCCCAGTTCCCTCGCGATCAGCATCCGCTGCACCTCGCTGGTGCCCTCGCCGATCTCCAGGATCTTGGAGTCGCGCCACATGCGGGCCACCGGGTACTCGTTCATGAAGCCGTAGCCGCCGTGGATCTGGGTGGCCTCGCGGGCGTTGTCGACCGCGACCGTGGAGGAGTACAGCTTCGCCAGCGCCGCCTCCTTCTTGAAGGGCTCGCCGGAGACCAGACGGGACGCGGCGTCGCGCCAGGCCAGGCGGGCCGTGTGGGCCTTCATCTCCATGTCCGCGATCTTGAACTGGATCGCCTGGTACGCGCCGATGTTCCGGCCGAAGGCGTGTCGTTCCTTCGCGTACTTCACCGACTCGTCCACGCAGCCCTGGGCCAGGCCCGTGGCAAGGGCCGAGATCGCGATGCGGCCCTCGTCCAGGATGCGGAGGAACTGCGCGTAGCCGCGGCCCTCCTCGCCGAGCAGGTTCGCCGCCGGGACACGCACGTCCGAGAAGGACAGTTCACGGGTGTCCGAGGCGTTCCAGCCGACCTTCGAGTACGGGGCCGCCACCGTGAAGCCCGGCGTGCCCGACGGGACGATGATCGAGGAGATCAGCGGACGGCCGGACTCCGTGCGGCCGGTGACCGCCGTGACCGTCACCAGGCCCGTGATGTCCGTGCCCGAGTTGGTGATGAAGCACTTCGTGCCGTTGATCACCCACTCGTTCGTCGAGTCGTCCAGCCGGGCCGTCGTGCGCGTCGCACCGGCGTCCGAGCCGCCGTCCGGCTCGGTGAGGCCGAACGCGCCCAGTATCTCCCCGGAGCACAGGCGCGGCAGCCACTCCTGTTTCTGCTCCTGGGTGCCGAAGCGGTAGACCGGCATCGCTCCCAGGGAGACGCCCGCCTCCAGGGTGATGGCGATCGACGAGTCGACGCGGGCCAGTTCCTCCAGCACGATGCCCAGCGCCATGTAGTCGCCGCCCATGCCGCCGTACTCCTCCGGGAACGGCAGCCCGAACAGGCCCATGCGGCCCATCTCGCGGACGATCTCGTAGGGGAACTCGTGGCGCTCGTAGAAGTCGCCGATCTTGGGCGCCACGACGTCGTGGGCGAACTCCTCGACCGTGCGGCGGAGTTCCTCGAGTTCGGGGGAGAGGTGGTGGTCCATGGGGATCATTCCTTGTGGGAGAGGGCTCGGACGGTTCGGGACGGACTGGGCCGGTCCAGGTGCGCGGCCATCCACACGCTCGTGGCGGTGAGCCGGCCGAGGTCGACCCCGGTGTCGATGCCGAGGCCCTGAAGCATCCACACGAGGTCTTCGGTGGCGAGGTTTCCGGTGGCGGACTTGGCGTACGGGCAGCCGCCGAGGCCGCCCGCGGAGGCGTCGACGGTCGTCACACCGTGCTGGAGCGCGGCCAGCGTGTTGGCGAGGGCCTGGCCGTAGGTGTCGTGGAAGTGCACGCCGATCGCGCCCGTCGGCACGCCCTGCGCGTTCAGCTCGGCCAGCAGGTTGTGGACGTGACCCGGCGTCGCCACCCCGATGGTGTCGCCCAGGCTCAGCTCGTCGCAGCCCATGTCCATGAGCGACTTGCTGACCCGGACGACCTGGTGGATGGGCACCGGGCCCTCCCAGGGGTCGCCGAAGCACATCGACAGATAACCGCGGACGTGCACCCCCTGGGACTTCGCGCGCTCGACCACCGGCTCGAACATCCCCAGGGCCTCGTCCACCGTGCGGTTGAGGTTGGCCTTGGCGAAGGACTCGGTGGCGCTGGCGAAGACGGCGACCCGGCGGGCGCCCAGCGCGAGGGCGCGGTCCAGGCCGCGTTCGTTCGGCACGAGCACCGGAAGCTCCACCGGCAGCTCGCCGACGAGCGGGAACAGCTCCTCGGCGTCGGCGAGCTGGGGCACCCACTTGGGGTGGACGAAGCTGGTGGCCTCGATGGTGGTCAGACCCGCGTCGGCGAGCCGGCGGATGAACTCCGCCTTCACCTCCGTCGGGACGGCCGCCTTCTCGTTCTGCAGGCCGTCGCGCGCGCCGACCTCGTGGATCCTGACCCGTGCGGGCAGTCCCGGGGCCGGTACGACCATGGGCAGCCGACGATCCGTCATTCCTCCGCCTCCGTGTGCTCCTCGTGGGCCGCGATCACGGCCAGCACCTGGTCCATGGCGACCGTCGTGCCGGGTGTGACGTCCAGCTCGGCGACGGTCCCGGCGTGCGGGGCGGAGATGACGTGCTCCATCTTCATCGCCTCGACCACCAGCAGGCTCTGCCCGGCGCTCACCTCGTCCCCGACGGCCACCTTCACCACCGTCACCGTGCCGGGCATGGGCGCGGTCAGCGAGTCGGTGCCCGCGCGGGCGGCACCGGTCAGCGACGCGGCGACCGGGTCGTGGTCGCGCACGTGCCAGGCATCGCCGTCGCGCCCGAGCCAGGTGCCGTCCGGCAGCGCGGCGACGGTGTGGGTGACGCCGTCCAGGCGGAAGGCGAAACGGGACGCCTCCCCCGTGCCCGGCGGCGGGCCCCAGGCCGCGCGCACCGGCCGGTCCGCGCCCGGCAGCAGCAGCTCCGCCGCACCGTCCGCGGTGCCCCGCACGTGGACGGTCACCGGGTCGTGCCCCGGCACCCGCAGGTGGAACGCCGTCCAGGCGTGCTCACCTCCCAGCCGCCAGCCGCTGGGCACCGAGAACGGATCGACCCAGCCCGGAGCCGGGGCGGCGAGGGCGGCTTGGCGCAGCAGCGCCGCCGCGGCCCAGATCTCCTCCGGGACCTCGTCCCGTACGAGGCCGTCCACCTCCCGCTCCACCAGGCCCGTGTCCAACTCGCCTGCCACGACGGGCGGATGGGCCAGCAGGCGGCGCAGGAAGCCGGCGTTGGTCCGCACGCCAAGGGTGACGGTCCCGGCGAGGGCGGCCCGCAGCTTCCGCAGCGCGGTCGCGCGGTCGGGGCCGTGCGCGATGACCTTGGACAGCATCGGGTCGTACAGGCTGCCGACCTCGGTGCCCTCGGACAGCCCCGAATCGGTGCGCACTCCGTCGCCCTGGGGTTCGCGCAACGACAGCACCGTGCCGCCGGAGGGCAGGAACCCGCGGGAGGGGTCCTCGGCGCAGACGCGGGCCTCCACCGCGTGCCCGGTGAGCGTGACGTCGTCCTGTGCGAAGGACAGCGGCTCGCCCGCCGCGACCCGCAGCTGCCACTCGACCAGGTCCAGGCCGGTGACCAGCTCGGTCACCGGGTGCTCCACCTGGAGGCGGGTGTTCATCTCCATGAAGTAGTACGCGGAAGGGTCGCCGCCCGGGACGATGAACTCCACCGTGCCCGCGCCCCGGTAGCCGCAGGAGCGGGCCGCCTGGACCGCCGCCTCGCCCATCGCCGCGCGGGTGGCCCCGTCGAGGAGCACGCTCGGCGCCTCCTCGATGATCTTCTGGTGGCGGCGCTGGAGCGAGCACTCGCGCTCGCCCAGGTGCACCACGTTGCCGTGGCCGTCCGCCAGGACCTGGATCTCGATGTGCCGGGGGCGCTCGACCCAGCGCTCCACGAGGAGCGTGTCGTCGCCGAAGGAGGCGCGGGCCTCACGGCGGGCGGCGGCGATCTCGTCGGCCAGCGCGGACGCGTCCCGCACCAGCCGCATGCCCTTGCCGCCGCCGCCCGCCGACGGCTTGAGCAGCACCGGCATGCCGATGGCGTGGGCGGCGGCGGCCAGCTCCGCGTCCGACAGCCCGCTCCCGTCCGACCCGGGCACGACCGGCACCCCGGCCGCCCGGACCGTCTCCTTGGCCCGGATCTTGTCGCCCATGAGGGCGATGGCGTCCGCCGGCGGGCCGATGAACACCAGCCCGGCGTCCGCGCAGGCGCGTGCGAACGCGGCGTTCTCCGCGAGGAAGCCGTACCCCGGGTGCACCGCCTCGGCACCGGTCTCGGCCGCCGCCCGAAGGATCCGGTCGGCGGACAGATAGCTCTCAGCCGCGGGCGCCGGCCCGATCCGTACCGCGGTGTCGGCCTCCCGGACGTGCCGTGCGTCGGCGTCCGCGTCGGAGAACACGGCCACCGAGCGCACCCCGAGCGCGCGCAGCGTGCGGATGACCCGGACGGCGATCTCGCCCCGGTTGGCGACAAGGACTGTCTCGAACATTCCCACCCTCACATCCGGAAGACGCCGAAGCCGGGCGCCGTGCGGTCCCGCTGGGGGAGCGGCGCGTTGGCGCACGCGGTCAGGGCCAGGCCCAGCACCTGCCGGGTCTCCAGCGGGTCGATCACACCGTCGTCCCACAGGCGGGCCGTCGCGTAGTAGGCATTCCCCTGGCGCTCGTACTGGGCGCGGATCGGGGCCTTGAACGCGTCCTCGTCCTCGGCCGGCCAGGACTCCCCGCGCGCCTGAAGCTGGTCGCGCTTGACGGTCGCGAGGACCGAGGCGGCCTGCTCGCCGCCCATCACCGAGATCTTGGCGTTCGGCCACATCCACAGGAACCGCGGCGAATAGGCCCGGCCGCACATCGAGTAGTTGCCCGCGCCGAAGGAGCCGCCGATGACGACCGTGAGCTTGGGCACCCGCGTGCAGGCCACGGCGGTCACCATCTTGGCGCCGTGCTTGGCGATGCCGCCCGCCTCGTAGTCGCGCCCCACCATGAAGCCGGAGATGTTCTGCAGGAACACCAGTGGAATGCCGCGCTGGTCGCACAGCTCGATGAAGTGGGCGCCCTTCTGGGCGGACTCGGAGAACAGGATGCCGTTGTTCGCCACGATGCCGACCGGGTGGCCGTGGATGCGGGCGAACCCGGTGACCAGGGTCTGCCCGAACTCCGCCTTGAACTCCGCGAACCGCGACCCGTCCACCACGCGCGCGATGACCTCGCGCACGTCGTAGGGCGTACGGGAGTCGGCCGGCACCGCGCCGTACAGCCCGGAGGGGTCCGCCTTGGGCTCCACCGACGGCACGACCTCCCAGGGCAGCGGTCCGCGCGCGGGGAGCGTGGAGACGATGGTCCGCACGATCCGCAGCGCGTGCGCGTCGTCCTCGGCCAGGTGGTCCGTCACGCCGGACACACGCGCGTGGACCTCGCCGCCGCCCAGCTCCTCCGCGGTCACCACCTCGCCGGTGGCCGCCTTCACCAGGGGCGGGCCGCCCAGGAAGATCGTGCCCTGGTTGCGCACGATCACGGCCTCGTCGCTCATCGCCGGGACGTACGCCCCGCCCGCCGTGCAGGAGCCGAGCACCGCCGCGATCTGGGGGATGCCGGCCCCGGACATCCGCGCCTGGTTGTAGAAGATCCGCCCGAAGTGCTCGCGGTCGGGGAAGACCTCGTCCTGCATGGGCAGGAAGGCGCCCCCGGAGTCGACGAGGTAGACGCACGGGAGGCGGTTCTCCAGGGCGACCTCCTGGGCGCGCAGGTGCTTCTTCACGGTCATCGGGTAGTAGGTGCCGCCCTTGACGGTGGCGTCGTTGGCGACGACCACGCACTCGCGGCCGCTGATCCGCCCGATACCGGCGATCACCCCGGCGGCCGGCGCCTGCCCGTCATACATCCCGTCGGCCGCCAGGGGCGCCAGCTCCAGGAACGGCGAGCCCGCGTCCAGCAGGGTGTCCACGCGGTCGCGGGGCAGCAGCTTGCCGCGCGCGGTGTGGCGCGCGCGGGCCCTCTCGCCGCCGCCCAGCCGGGCCGCGGCCAGCTTGGCGCGCAGCTCCTCGGCCAGTGCGCGGTGCGCCGCCTCGTTGGCCCGCCAGGCCTCCGACGCGGGGTCTTCCGCGCTCGTCAGCTCCGGTGCCTCCTGCATCCCGCGGTCCCCTCACCTTGTTAATGAGCGTTAACGCATTTCCTTCAGGTTAACGAGCGCTAACCTCCCTGTCTAGAATTGCCTCCATGGCCCCCAGAACCGACGCCGTCACCCGTCGCGAGCAGATCCTCAAGGAGGCCGCGCGGCTGTTCGCCGAGCGCGGCTTCCACGGCGTCGGGGTCGACGAGATAGGGGCGGCGGTCGGCATCAGCGGACCCGGCCTGTACCGGCACTTCGCGGGCAAGGACGCGATGCTCGCCGAGCTGCTCGTGGGGATCAGCGGGCAGCTGCTGACCGGGGCCAGGCGGCGGGTCGCCGAGGCCGACGGGAACCCCGCGGGGCGGGATCCGGAGGCGGTCCTCGACTCGCTGATCGAGGGGCACATCGACTTCGCGCTCGACGACCGTCCCCTGATCACCCTGCACGACCGGGAGCTGGACCGCCTCCGGGACAGCGACCGCAAGCTCGTACGGCAGCTGCAGCGGCAGTATGTCGAGCTGTGGGTGGAGGTCGTCCGCGAGGTGTATCCGGGCCTGACCGAGCCGACCGCCCGCTCGGCGGTGCACTCGGTGTTCGGACTGCTCAACTCGACACCGCACCTGGGGCGGCCGGGCTCGCTGCCCGGGCGGGCCGCGACGGCGGCGCTGCTGCACCGGATGGCCAGGGGCGCGTTCGCCGCCGCCCGGGCGTGACCTGACCCCCGCCGGGGGTGGGCCCCACGTGACGAGCGTTACGGGCCGGCGGCTCTGGACGACTCTCGCTACCCGCCGGTACGGTGCTCTCTGAGCAAGCGCTTAGACATAGCCCAGGTGGAGGTGGCGCGGTGCGCCGTACGGTGTTCAACGAGGATCACGAGGCGTTCCGGGAGACCCTGCGCGCCTTCATCGAGGCCGAGGTCGTGCCGGTCTACGACGAGTGGTTCGCCGCGGGCCAGGCGCCGCGCGACTTCTACTACAAGCTCGCCGAGCTGGGCGTCTTCGGCATCCGCGTCGACGAGGAGTACGGCGGCGCCGGCATCGACTCGTACAAGTTCGAGGCGATCATCTACGAGGAGACCGCCCGCGCGGGCGTCCACTTCGGCGGCTCCGGGGTGCACGTCCTGCTCGGCCTGCCGTACATCAAGATGCTCGCCACCGACGAGCAGAAGAAGCGCTACCTGCCGAAGTTCGTCACCGGCGAGGAGATGTGGGCCCTCGCGATGACCGAGCCGGGCACCGGCTCCGACCTCGCGGGCATGAAGACCACCGCCAAGCTCTCCGAGGACGGCACGCACTACGTCCTCAACGGCGCCAAGACCTTCATCACCGGCGGTGTGCACGCCGACCGGGTCATCGTGTGCGCCCGTACCTCCGCGCCCACCGCCGAGGACCGCCGCCACGGCATCTCCCTGTTCGCCGTCGACACCAAGTCCGAGGGCTACTCCGTCGGCCGCAAGCTCGACAAGCTCGGCCTGAAGACCTCCGACACCGCCGAGCTGGCGTTCGTCGACGTCAAGGTCCCGGCCGAGGACCTGCTCGGCGAGGAGAACAAGGGCTTCTCCTACCTCGGCCACAACCTGGCCTCCGAGCGCTGGGGGATCGCGTTCGGCGCCTACGCCCAGGCCAAGGCGGCCGTCCGGTTCGCCAAGCAGTACGTCCAGGAGCGCACCGTCTTCGGCAAGCCGGTCGCGCACTTCCAGAACACCAAGTTCGAACTGGCCGCCTGCCAGGCCGAGGTGGACGCCGCCGAGGCGGTCGCCGACCGTGCCCTGGAGGCCCTGGACGCGGGCGAGCTGACCCCCGCCGAGGCCGCCAGCGCCAAGCTGTTCTGCACCGAGGTCGCCCACCGCGTGATCGACCGCTGCCTCCAGCTGCACGGCGGCTACGGCTTCATGAACGAGTACCCGATCGCCCGCCTGTACGCCGACAACCGCGTCAACCGCATCTACGGCGGCACCAACGAGATCATGAAGACGATCATCGCCAAGGACATGGGCCTGTAGACCGGGCGACAGCACCGGCCGACACGACCGACCCATGAGCCAGGCACTACAGGAGCTCCTCGATCTGCTCGACCTGGAGCAGATCGAGGAGAACATCTACCGCGGCCAGTCCCGGTCCGCCGTCGTCCCGCGCGTCTTCGGCGGGCAGGTGGCGGCCCAGGCGCTGGTCGCCGCCGGGCGCACGGTCCCCGTGGACCGGCACGCCCACTCCCTGCACGCGTACTTCCTGCGGATGGGCGACCCGGGCGCGCCCATCGTCTACGAGGTCGACCGCATCCGCGACGGCCGCTCCTTCACCACGCGCAGGGTGGTCGCAGTCCAGCACGGCAAGCCGATCTTCGGCCTGTCGGCGTCCTTCCAGACGGACGAGGAGGGCCTCGACCACCAGGCCCCCATGCCGCCCGCGCCCGACCCCGCCACCCTGCCCACCTCGCAGGAGCGGCTGCGCGGCTACGACCACCTCGCCCCCGACGTGGTGGAACGGTTCCTCCAGGCGCGCGAGGCGATCGACCTGCGCTATGTCGACGAGCCTCCCTACGGGAGGTTCGGCGAGCCGCGGGAGCCGCACTCCCAGGTGTGGTTCCGCACCAACGGCAAGCTGGAGGGCGCCATCGACGAGCCGCTGCTGCACGTCGTCCTCGCCACCTATGTCTCCGACATGACGCTCCTCGACTCCGTCCTGCTCGCGCACGGGCGCGGCGGCTGGGCCGTCGGCGACGTCGTCGGGGCCTCCCTGGACCACGCGATGTGGTTCCACCGCCCGTTCCGGGCCGACGAGTGGCTGCTGTACGACCAGGAGTCGCCGTCCGCCTACGGCGGGCGCGGGCTCGGCCAGGCCCGCATCTACACGCCGGACGGGCGGCTGGCCGTATCGGTGATCCAGGAGGGCGTGGTCCGCGTTCCCCGCTGACGCTTGTCGGCCTGCGGCCTGCGGCCTGCGGCCTGCGGCCTGCGGCCCCGCCGCGTTCGGCTGACGCCTGTCAGCCTGCGGCTCGGGCCCGCGGTCCCGGCCCCGCCGCCCGTCAGCCCGCGGCCCCCAGCCCCGCCGCGTTCAGCAGGTACGCCGTCAGCGGGTCGTAGTGGCGGGGACTCACGACGTGGTCGTCGAGGGGCACCGCCACCTGGACGGTCCCCTCGGCCTCTCCGAGGAACAGCGCCGGGTCGTTGCAGTCGGCGTACCCGACGGAGTCGATGCCGAGCCGGCCCGCGCAGCCCGTCCAGCCGTGGTCGGCGACCACCAGGTCGGGCAGCGGGCGGCCCTCGCGCTCCAGGCCGGTCAGGACCGCGCGCATCGGCTCGGGCGAGTGGGTGTGCCACAGGCTCGCCCCGTGCTCCAGCACGGCGACGTCCGCGAACTGCATCACGTACCCCTCGTCCGTGTGCAGTCCGTCCGGGATGACCACGATCTCGCAGCCGGCCGCGCGCAGGGCCGCGGCGGTGGCGCGGTGGACGTCCAGGAGACCGCCGGGGTGACCGGTGGCGAACAGGACGCGCTGTTCGCCCTCGGCGGCCTTGCGCAGGCGGGCCGCCAGCCGTTCCAGGGCGCCGACCGTCAGCTCCGGGTCGATGGTGTCGCGGCCATAGCGGTACTCGGGATCGTCGTTGACGCCGCAGCGCTCCGCCATCACCGCGAGGACGTCCTGCTCGTCGCTCCACCGGTCGCCGAAGTCCAGGCCGAGCCAGAAGGCGCGGTCGCCGTTCGCGAGCTTGCGGTAGTGGGAGAGGTTGTTCTCGCGCGGCGTGGCGACATCGCCCGCGATACGGGTCCGTACGAGGTGGTCGACGAGCTCGGCGCGGCTGGGCGTCCCGGGTATCGGCATGGCTCCATTCTGCCGTCGCACCGAGCCGGAGCAGCCGATGTTCCGCGGCGTGGGACGCGCGTCACTCGGCGGAAGCAGCACGCCGGGGCGTGTCCCGCCGTCAGCCCCGCCCCGCCCGTCTCAGTGCGAACCACAGCTCCATGCGTACGTCCGGGTCGTCCAGGTCCGTCCCCAGCAACGCCGCGCAGCGGCCGATGCGTTGACGGACCGTGTTGCGGTGGACGGAGAGCGCCACGGCCGTACGGTCCCAACTGCCGTGCAGCGAGAGCCAGGTACGCAGCGTCTCGGTCAGCGCGGGCGACGCGGCGAGCGGTGCGAGCAGCGTCCGGGCGTGCAGTTCCGCCTGCGCGGGCGGCACCAGGTCGGCCAGCACCGTGCGCTCCCCGTGGCGCACCAGCGGTGTGCGGGTCGCGCGGGCACGGGCCAGCGCGCGGGACGCCTGCGCGTCGGCCGAGGGCCACTCCCGCGGCCCCGCCGCGGTGCTGACGCCGAGGATCCAGCCCGGCTGCGCGGCGGGTTCCCGGTCGGCGGGCACCAGGATCCGTACCACGTCACCGGCCGTGTCCACGAGCGTCGAGCCCAGCGCCGCGCCGAGCGTCGAGGCGGCGATCGCGTCCGGCGCCGGCCCCTCCCCGGCGGGCCGCGCGTGCACCACGACCCACCGCTCCGCGCCGAGCAGCGGTGCGACCGCCGTCGCCGGGGCCCCGAGCAGCAGCCGGACGAGCGCCGACGCCTGGGCCGCGCCGCCGGCGCCCTGGTGCTCGCCGGTGAGCAGCGACAGCAGCACCGCGGCGACCGAGGAGATGGTGTGGTCGCCCGGATCGCGCCGCGGGGAGGCCACCCCGAGCACGAAGCCCCGGCCGGTGCCGAGGGCGTAGGCGGCGAGATGGGTGCCCTCGACGGTGTCGGTGGCGGAAGAGGGGGTGTGCGCATGCCCGGCCGGACCCTTCGGCCACGGCCCCCGGCCCTGCGGCCGCACCACGCCCGCCAGCTCGCCCAGTGCCCGGACCGCCGTCCGCGGAGCCCGCCCCGCTCCCGCCGCTTCGGCGCCGTCCGGCCCGTACAGGACGGCCCGGCCGCCCACCCACCGGGCCAGTCGGCGCAGCACTGCCGGGACCGGGGCGGGGCGGGCCGCCGCCGCGGCGAGGCTCTGCTGGGCCTCGCTGACGCGACGCAGCTCCGCCACGCGCGCCTGGGCCATCAGCTGCCCCACGGCCCGGGCCACGCCCGAGAACGTCGTCTGCGGCGGGACCTCAAGGAGCGGCAGCCCATGGCGGTCGCAGGCCGCGGCCAGTGCCTCCGGCACCGTGTCGTGCACCGGCGCCACCCCGAAACCCAGTGCCGCGCCGCCCACCGCCACGATCCGCGAGACGTACGCGTCGAAATGGTCCCCAGGCCCAGGCCCAGGCCCAGGCCCAGGCCCAGGCCCAGGCCCAGGCCCAGGCCCAGGCCCAGGCCCAGGCCCAGGCCCTGGCCCCGGCCCTGGCCCCGGCCCAGACTCTGGGCCAGGCTTCGGTCCGGGCCCCGCCTCATGCCTTGCTCCAGGCCCCGCTCCCGCTTCGGGCCCGGCGGCCTCCGGGATGTGCGCGCCCGCCGACAGCAGCAGCTCGCCGCCCAGCAGATACGGGGTCGGGTCCGCCATCTCCGAGGCGTGCGCCCAGTGGATCACGATGCCGGGGTCCTTCGGTCCGGCGATCTGCCGCAGGGCCAGGTCCTCCCGGGCGAGCAGGGCCGACAGCGGTACCGGCGGGTTGGGCGGCACCGCGGGCGCGGACGTCTGCGGCGACGGGTCCGGCATGATGGACGTTTCCTCCATCTCATGGGGTCGCGATGGATGAAACGTACACTTCCGCGGCGTCTTGCGGACACCTAGGGTCGACCCTCGAACGCCCGCCGAGAGGTCGTGCCGGACGCCGGGTGCGAGCCGCTCGCGGGCCGCGGCGCGACGTCCGCGCAGGAGCCCGCGACCGGGGCGTCCGACCCCGATGCCCCGGCCCCCGCACGTCGGCCGCGCCCGGGGCCCCGGCCGCGGGTCCGCGAACACACACACTGGAGGAGACACCCTTGACCGGAGGAGCCCGACGATGAGCAGCACCGAGAACTCCGCAGCAGACGGCAGCCGGCCCCGCGGCCCCGTCGACTCCTCACGCGTCCCGCGGTACGCGGGACCGGCGACCTTCGCCCGGCTGCCCCGCCTCGACGAGGTCGGCACCGCGGACGTCGCCGTCGTCGGCGTGCCCTTCGACGCGGGCGTCTCCTACCGCCCCGGTGCCCGTTTCGGCGGCAACGCGATCCGTGAGGCGTCCCGTCTGCTGCGGCCGTACAACCCCGCGCAGGACGCCTCCCCCTTCGCCCTGGCGCAGGTCGCGGACGGCGGCGACATCGCCGTCAACCCGTTCGACATCCACGAGGCCGTGGAGACCGTCGAGGCCGCGGCCGACGAACTGCTCGGCACGGGCGCCCGCCTGATGACGCTCGGCGGTGACCACACCATCGCCCTGCCGCTGCTGCGCTCGGTGGCGAAGAAGCACGGCCCGGTGGCACTCCTGCACTTCGACGCCCACCTCGACACCTGGGACACGTACTTCGGCGCCGAGTACACGCACGGCACCCCCTTCCGCCGCGCCGTCGAGGAGGGCATCCTCGACACCTCCGCGCTCTCCCACGTCGGCACCCGCGGCCCGCTGTACGGCAAGCAGGACCTCACCGACGACGAGAAGATGGGCTTCGGCATCGTCACGTCCTCCGATGTCTACCGGCGCGGCGCCGACGAGGTCGCCGACCAGCTGCGGCAGCGCATCGGCGACCGCCCGCTCTACATCTCCATCGACATCGACGTGCTGGACCCGGCGCACGCCCCCGGCACCGGCACGCCCGAGGCCGGCGGCATGACCTCGCGCGAACTCCTGGAGATACTGCGCGGCCTCGCGTCCTGCGATCTGGTCTCCGCTGACGTCGTCGAAGTGGCGCCCGCCTACGACCACGCGGAGATCACCTCGATCGCCGCGTCCCACACGGCCTACGAGCTGACGACCCTCATGTCCCGCCGCATCGCCGCGGCCCGCGCCGGAGGGGAGGCCGGGACGAAGTGACCCACGCGGCGCGGCGTGCCGGAACTCCGGCCGGACCGGCGCCGCCAGAACTGGCTGACGGGCCGTCAATTTCCGGCCAAGAGTCGGCCGGCAGCCGCCACGGTGAAGCGGCGGTCCGTCCTCCCCCCGTGAAGGACGGACCGCCGCGCGGTGCGGCAGCTCCGGGCGGGCTACTTCAACCGGAACTCCTTCCAGGTCTTCGGGCCGACGATGCCGTCGTAGGGCTTGACGTGGTACTTCGTCTGGAACCAGACCACGGCCTTCTCGGTCTTCGAGCCGAACTGGCCGTCGACGGCCAGCTTGGGCTTGTAGGCGGTCGTCTGGTTGATCAGCGCCTGGACCTCCCTGACGGCCGCGCCGCTGCTGCCCAGGCGGACCGTCGCGTGGCCCTTGTAGTAGCCGCAGTAGAAGCCGAAGCCGCTCTTGTAGGTGCAGGTCTTCGCCGCGGCGGACACTGCGCCGGTGCTCTGCTGTGCCGCGGCGCGGGCGTGGACGGTGCCCGTCGCGGAGCCGGAGGACGCGGTGGCGACGCCGGTCGCGGCGCCGCCCAGCAGGGCGAGCGTGGCGACGCCGATACCGAGGGACTTGCGCGCTGTGCCGATGACCATGAGGTGCTCCCCGTTGTTCAGGTCGTTGCGGTGGGTGGGGCGGCGCGGGGTGGGCCGCGCCGCCCGTCGTGCACCACCGACGGTGCGCCCCGGCACCACCTGTGCGCCAGGATCACCCGCGAGATGCCCCGCAAGCGGGACGTCCCCCCGTCCGACCTGCGGGGACGTCTCGTGCGGTGAGGCACCGGCGGGACGCCGGGAGGCCGGCGAGGCGGCCGAAAGTGTGGCTCGCGCGGTCGGGCCCCGCAACCGGCTCGGCATTCCGGGGCATCCTTCTTGAGACGTGGCGAGCAGGCAGACATGGGGTGGGACATGTCTCGTTGGAAACACCTACCGGCCTCGATGGATCCGCGGGTGCGGCAACTCGTCGTGCAGCTCCGTAGGGTCAAGGACCACAGCGGGCTCAGCCTGGAGGCGCTGGCCGCCAAGACCGGCTACAGCCGCTCCTCCTGGGACCGCTACCTCAACGGCAGGGCGATACCGCCGCAGCAGGCGGTGGCCGCGCTCGCCCGGGCCTGCGACGCCGACCCGGCCCGGCTGCTGGCGCTGCACGAGGTGGCCGTGGAAGCGGGCGACGACGCCGGGACCGGTCCGCGGCAGGCGCCCGCCGAGGAGACGCCGGGGCGGGCGGAGGACGGCGGCGGCGACCGCGGTCTGCCGGGGCGCGGCCGGGGCCGCTGGGCCCTCGCGTCCGTCGCGGCCGCGGCCGCGATCGCGGCGGGCCTCACCGCACTGGTGGTGGCCGCGCCGTGGGACGACGGCGGGGCGCGCGACGGCCGGGCGGTCCCGGTGGGCGCCTCGTCAGCGGCGGCCCCGGGGAAGGGGGCGTTCGTGTTCCGGGCAGGCAAGGACTACCCGTGCACGGTGCGCCGCGACAAGGACGGCCTGCTGTACGCGGGGTACAGCAGGACCCGTACCGACCTGATCGGCAGTGGATCCGCCCAGTGGGCCGTCGTCGAGGCCCAGTGCCTGCTGCGCCACCACGGCCTCTCGCCCGGCATCGCGGACGGGGCGTACGGCACCCACACCGAACGGGCGGTGAAACGGCTGCAGGAGAGGTCGCACCTCTCCGTCGACGGCGTGATCGGCGAGGACACCTGGGGAGTACTGCGGAAATGACGACCAATGACCGGCCGGTGGAGTGCGACCGGTTGGCGGAGGCCCTGCGGGGCCTGCGCGCACGGACCGGGCTGAGCCTGGCCGCGCTGTCGGCGAAGACCCCGTACAGCAAGTCCTCCTGGGAGCGCTACCTCAACGGCAAGACCGTCCCGCCCCGGCAGGCCGTCATGGAACTGTGCGAGCTGGCCGACGAGCGGTCCGGCCGGCCGCTCGCCCTGTGGGAGCTGGCCGAGGCGGCGTGGAGCGGACGCGCGGCCGGTGGCCGGCCCCCCGGGACCGTGACGGAGGCGGACCCGGGGACGGCGACGGCGGCCGCGCCTGCACCGGTCTGGGAGGCCGCGCCCGGTGACGAAGACGGCGGGGGACGGCGCCTTCGCCCGGGGACGCTCGCCGCGGTCCTG
This sequence comes from Streptomyces caeni, assembly GCF_042678285.1. Taxonomy (NCBI): domain Bacteria; kingdom Bacillati; phylum Actinomycetota; class Actinomycetes; order Kitasatosporales; family Streptomycetaceae; genus Streptomyces; species Streptomyces caeni. The sequence goes on along the minus strand of NZ_JBHUDX010000084.1, from coordinate 17,097 downwards.
GGCGCTGCGGCCGTCGTCGCGCTCGGTGTGTCACTGGCGGCCGCCGGCGTCTTCGGCGCGGGTGGCGGCACACACGCAGAAGCCGCGCCCTCGACACCCGCCGCCGCGGCGAAGGGGTGCCACGGCAGCAGTTGCACCGGCAAGGACCCGGAGGCATACGGGTGCGGCGTCGCGCCCCCGCCGGTGACGCTGCGCAAGGAGCGCTTCCCCGGCGGCACCGTTGTCAAGATCCGGCGCGGCGTGGTCTGCGGGGCGGTGTGGGCACGCATCGATCTGGGCAGGGTCGGGGACCGGGTCGAGATCCTCGTACCGCGCCACGCCCCGCTGCGGACGCTGGTGAAGGACAAGTACGACGCCCAGGCCGCCATCTCCACCCCCATGGCGGACGCCACCCAGGACGACCTGTCCCAGGTGCGGGCCTGCCTCGTACGCAACGGCGAGCGGCACTGCTTCGGCACGGGGGCGGGTGCGGTGCGGTAGCGGCTACCGGGTGCCGTCCTTCACGGCCGCGACGAACGACGCCCAACCGGCCGCCGAGAAGACGAGCGCGGGGCCGTGCGGGACTTTGGAGTCCCGTACGGGGACGCCCGACGGGTACCCATCGAGGACTTCCAGACAACTGCCGCCGTTCGGATCGCTGTAGGACGACTTGCGCCAGCCGCTCAGCACGGCAGTGTTCGGGATGGCTCGGTCAGTCATGATGTCCGTAGTCCTCCGCAGTGGCTCTCAGCAGGGCCAGTGACTCCTTGAGCGGCAGCGCGTCGCTGAGCGCGAGATCGTATCGGGTCTGCAACTCGCGGACCACGGTTGGGGAATCGTGCAACTTCCCCATCCGCAGGCCCTCACCGTATGCCAGAGGCGGCTGGTCCTCGAACCACATCAGGGTGAGCATGCTTTCCATCAGCGGATGAAGGCCCAATCCAAACGGCATCACGTGTACGCGGATACGTCCAGTCTCGGCGAGACGGACGACGTGCATGATCTGCTCGGCCATGATGTCCCGGCTGGCCACGGGACGTCGCAGCACGGTCTCGTCCAGCAGCGCCCACACCACGGGCGTCACCGGATCTCCGAGAATCTTCGCTCGCTCAAGGCGTGTGACCACTCGCCTGTCACGCTCCTCCTCACTCACCGGAGGGAACGCCGAACCCAGAACAGCACGTGCGTACTTCTCCGTCTGGAGGATGCCCGGGAAGTACGCCAGGGCGAACTCGCGGATCATCACCGCCTGTTGTTCGAGAACGCGCACCGCCTCGAAGTAGTCGGCGACGGCCGCATCGTCCTGCGGCAGGAAACTGCTCAGCACGTTCCCCGTGTTCAAGGCGGCATCCAGGCGCCGTGCGTCCTCCTTGGACGGGATGCGGCGGCCCGCCTCGATGTGGGCGATGTGCGAACGCGTCATGATCGCCATGTCCGCCAGTTGCTGCTGTGTCAGCCCGGCCGTCTCCCGCTGTTCCTTGAGCCAGTCGCCGTAGATGCTGCCCACCGCGTCAACTCCTCTGTGACCAGTGCTTCGTCACCCGTTGCCCCCTGGCGAGCCTAGCCCCGTCCGTCTCACGCTGTGAGTGGATCGCTACAGAAAGCGAGACCCCCGCGACCGTGCGACCGGTCCGGGGGCATGGCCACCAACTACAGCGGAGTTGACGACATGAGTCACCGTATCGCCCGCTTCTTCGAGCCGCTGCTGCGGCTGCTGCTTCCGTCGGCGGGGCGCCACCGCCTCGTTACCGCCCCTGCGGAACCTGGGCCGCCCACCTCGCCGACCGCGGGTCGGGCCGTTCGTAGCGCATCCCCTCCCCTGCGGGGCGAGGACAACGCTCTGGTTCGCCCTTACCTCCTCGCCCACGAGCAGCACCGCGAGGCACCGCGGCGGCGGGCTCGGCGGCGTGTGCTGTGGCTCGCGGTTCAGGGCGTGGACCTCGGGCCTGGCGCGATCCGCAACCTGGGAGTGGCGCGATGACGGACCGGACCCACGGCGCGCGCCTGCTGCCCTGGGCGGGCCCGGACGGCAAGCGCTGCTACCTGGTGACGGACGGAACCGGCTACCTTTCGCGCCTGGCCGACGACATCGAGTCGGTGCAGCTCGGCATGGCGGCCGAGCTCCTGGGACACGCCGCGGACATGCTGGCCGACCGCCGGGTGACGACCGGGCAACTCCGTTACCTGCTGGCGAGGATGAGCGAGGCGCTCACCGATGTGCACCGCATCGCCGAGAGCCGTGGCGCCCGCCTTCCCGCGACCGACGGGGCCCACCTTGGAACGGGCAGCAACTTGAGCAGGAGCACACGGCCGTCACATGGTACGTGCGGCGCAACTCCGCTCAGTGGGCCAGTGCGATGCCGAAGGCGTCGCCGTCGGCGCCCGCTGCCCCGCCGAGGTCGGACTGCGCGTACGCGGTGGCGGACTCCAGGGTGCCGGGCTTGACCTTGAGGACGGTGACGGTGCCGGCCGCGTTGCCGGGGGCGCCGATGAGGGGCTCGACGCGGCCGTTGCCGTCGGTGTCCAGGGCGCCGACGGTCCAGCCGAAGTGGTCGGCCACGGCGACGGTCCCGGGTACTCCCGTGGTGTCCTGGTCGATCCACAGCGCGCCCTTGGTGGTGATGCCGCCGGTGGCGTTGCCGAAGAGGATCATCGAGGCGCCGGAGCCGGTGGCGGAGCCGATGGCCTCGCTGCGCATGCCGATGACGAGGTCGTCCACGCCGTCGCCGTCGAAGTCGCCCGTGGCGAGGGAGGAGGCAAAGTAGTCCTCGGTCTCGGGGGAGCCGGAGATGCCGGGTGAGTCCTGGTCGAAGAGTTTGACGCGGCTGGCGGCGGACAGGCCCTGCGCGCTGCCGTAGAAGACGGCGAACCGCCCGGCGGCGCCCTTGGTGCCGACCTCCTGGTCGGAGACGCCGACGGCGACGTCCGCGTACGTGTCGTCGTTGAAGTGGCCGACGGCCAGTGCGCTGCCCGCGAACTCGCCGATGCCGGTGACGTTGCCGGCGTCGATGTAGCTGCCGGCGGCCGGGGCGCCGTTCTCGATGGGCCCGTAGAGGATGTGCAGCGAGCCGCGGTCCGAACTGCCGGAGATCTGTTCGCCGATGGTGGCGGAGATCAGGTCGCCGACGCCGTCGCCGTCGACGTCCGCGATGGCGAGCTGCTCGCCGAAGCGGTCCTCGGCCTCCGGGACGCCGGGGACGTTGGCCGTGTTCTGGTCGATCTGGATGGTGTCGGCGGCGTTGAGGCCGGTGGACGTGCCGAACATCAGCTTGATGGTACCGGCGTTGGACCGGCCGCCCGCGTTGTCGAGGGGCTGGCCGATGGCGAGGTCGCAGTAGCCGTCGCCGTTGACATCCCCGGCGGCCAGGGAGTAGGCGAAGACCTCGTCCCAGGCGACGGTGCCGGGGTAGCCGGCGGTGTCCTCGGTGAAGGCCTCGGTCGTCGAGCCGTTGATCCCGCTCGAGCCGCCGTAGTGCACGGTGAGCATGCCCGCGCCCTGGGTGGTGTCGATGGCCTCCAGCGGTGAGGAGACCGCCAGGTCGGCGTAGCCGTTGCTGTCGAAGTCGCAGCTGGCCACCGACTGCCCGAAGCTGTCGTCGTCCTCGGCGGACCCGGGGACGCCTGTGGAGTCCTGGTTGACGAGGAGCGAGGTGCCGGCCGGGCCGGTGGAGGTGCCGTTGGCGACGAGGACCGACCCGGCGCGCGGGTGGCCGTTGACCGTGTCGCCGGGTATGCCGATGGTGAGGTCGGGGTAGCCGTCGCCGTTGAAGTCGTACGGCTTGGCGGCGGTGGAGCCGGCGGTGAGAACGACGGCGGTGACCACGCCCGTGCAGGCGAGCAGGGCGGCCAGCACCTGCCAGGTCTTGGGCCGGTACCTGCGGCGCGCCGGGCTTGCGGCGCCGTCGTCGGCCACCTCGTCGGCCTGGTCCAGGGTCTTGCTCCCGTCCTCGTTCTCGGCCATGACCGTCCCTCACTCATCCGCTCCCAGGCGGCCGTTGCGTTGCGTTCCGGCGCAGCGCCGAGGGGCACCGCCGCGATGGCCGCGGGTCGCATACCGCGACCGGGGCGCAGAGTATCCCCGGGCCGATCTCGACTTGATCACGGCCGCCGATGGGTGCCGGGGCATCAGGGAGCGGCGCGCCTCGCTTCAAGTCATCAGCAATACCGGCGAGTTGGAGTGATTGAGGCAGAGTGCCCCAGCTGCCAAAAGTGAGATGTTCGTGTGATCTTGTTATGAATCTGTTGTGGTGATCGGACTTTCGTGGCGGTACTGATCATTTAACGTGTACGCCGCCCGGGTGTGCCCGCCGTTGAGCAACGGTTCGCCCGCCATGCCAGCTTCCGGCCGGTCGTCCGCACACGTGTGTCCGCGTGGGCGGGCGATCGGCCTTGTGGTTTGAAGGAGTTCCGTGGCCAGCAACCCTCGCCGGCGTTCGCTCGTGGGTCTTCGGCGTCGTGGCGCCGGGCGCGTGCGGCGTCCCGCGCGTGCCGCCGCTCTGACATCCGGCAGTGTGCTGCTGGCGCTGTGTACGACCCTGCTGCCCGCTCCCGCGCTGACGCCGTTCGCCCAGGCCGCCGCGCCTTGGGCCGACACGAAGTCGCCCGAGCAGCGCACCGGTACCGCGGCGGGCAGGAAGCACGAGGTCGGCGCGGCGCGGACCGATGCCACCGGCCGCAACAAGCTCGACCCCGGCGAGCTGAAGGCGGGCAAGCACGCCCTGCCGTTGTACGACTCCGGCACCGGCTTCACCCCCGTGGAGCCGGAGCTGAAGAACGCGGAACTGAGTCCGAGCACCACGGGCGGCGACCGGAACGGTCCGAGCCGATACGACCCCGAGCGCAGCGTCGAGCTCCTGGGCGAACGCAGCACGACGTCCAAGGAGTTCCGCAACCCGGACGGCACCCGCACCACGCACTTCTACACCGAGCCGGTGCACTATCGGGACACCTCCGGCGCCTGGCGCGAGATCGACACCTCGCTGGTCCCGGCCGGGCAGGCCAAGGGCGCGCCGCCAGCGGTGACGGCCGAAGGTGACCGGCTGGCCGCCGCCTCCGATGACACCGGCCTGTCACTCGCCCCGCGCGGCGACGACACTCAACTGGCCTCGCTGACCGTCGACCACGGCCGGCACCGCGTCGGCTTCCGCCTCACCGGGGCGTCCGGCGCCGCGGTGAAGGTGCACGGCGACACCGCCCGCTACCCGGACATCCGGCGCGACGCCGACCTGACGCTCGAAGCGGTCCATGGCAGCGTCAAGGAGACCATCGTCCTGAACTCGGCGGACGCGCCGCGCGAGTGGACGTTCCCGCTCGACCTCGGGGGGCTCACCCCGTCACTCGGCGCACACGGCGCGGTCCTGCTGAAGGACGCCGTGGGTACGGTCCAGGCCGTCATCCCCAAGGGATGGATGGAGGACTCCTCCCGTGATCCGAAGACCGGCGGCCCGGCCCTCTCCGGCGGCGTCGACTACCGCCTGGTCGAGCGTGACGGCCGTTGGTCGCTGAGGGTCGAACTGGACGACGCCTGGCTGGACTCGCCCGGCCGGAAGTTCCCGGTGCGGGTCGACCCGAGCGTCGCCGACGTCGACACCAACGGAGACTCCTTCGTCCAGAACACCTGGCCGGACAGCAACTTCGCCGGTGACGACGAGCTGAAGATCGGCAGCTACGACGCCGGCACCAACAAGGCCATCAGCTACATGCGGTTCGACAACGTCGGCAGCCAGCTGAAGAACCGTTACATCCTCAACGCCGACCTCGGCCTGTACAACGTCTGGTCGTCCAGCTGCACCGCCCAGCAGATGACGGTCCGCCAGGTCACCGGCTCGTGGACATCCACCACGGTCACCTGGAACAACCGGCCGCCGAGCTACAACAACCTGATCGCCGCCGACTCCTTCGCCTACGGCACCGGCTGCACCAGCGGCGCCAAGTGGCGCGTCATCGACCTGGGTCAGACGGGCACCGACCTGGTCGAGAACTGGGTCAACGGCTCGGTCGCCAACTACGGCCTCGCCATCTGGGCCGACTTCACCACCTCCGGTCCCTGGAAGCGGTTCGGGAGCGCCAACTCCGCCAACAAGCCATACCTGGCGGTCACGCACAGCGGCTACGGCGCGCAGTACACGGTCGGTTCGCAGACCGCCCCGCTGACCGGCGGCCAGAGCGGCGAGGTGACGGTCAACGTCAAGAACCTCGGCGACTTCACCTGGGAGCCGCTCGGCTGGAACGAGGTGCGCCTGGGCGCCCGGGTGCGCGACTACAGCACCGGCGCACTGATGAGCCAGGAGGCTTTCACCCGTCTCAACGAGCGCCTCACCCCCGGCGACGATGCCACCCTCAACGCCCGCATACCCCCGCTGTCACCCGGCACATACAAGATCAATTTCGATGTGCAGCGGTTGCGGGACCAGAAGTGGTTCTCCAGCGAGTCCGTGCCCGTCGCCACGGTCACCATGACCTCGCAGGACGTCGGTCCGCGCATCACGGACGTCTACCCGCACCCGGGCGGCCAGGTCGGCAGCCTGACCCCGGCGCTGTACATGTCCGCCGAGTCCATCGACGACTACCCGGCGGGCGCCGCCCTCGACTACTACTTCGAGGTCTGCGAAGGCACCGCCGACGCGCCCGTGAACTGCGTGAACTCCGGCTGGCTGACCAAGCGCACCTGGAACGTCCCCGCGAACAAGCTCACCTGGGGCAAGCAGTACATCTGGCGGGTCAAGGCGCGTGAGAACGGCCTGGCGACCCCGCTCAGCCCCTTCTACACCTTCACCACCGCGGTCGAGCAGCCCGCCATCACCTCCCACCTGGGCGGTCAGGGCGTGGACGGTTCCGGGCGCGAGGTCGACCCCGGCATCGGCAACTACACCACCACCGCCACCGACGCGCAGGTCGCCACGGCCGGCCCCGGCCTGACCGTCACGCGCACCTACAACAGCCGCGACCCGCGCACCGACAACGCCTTCGGCGCCGGCTGGACCACCCGCTACGACATGCGGATCGAGCCGGACGACGACGGCACCGGCAATGTGGTGGCCACCCTGCCGTCGGGCCGCCAGGTCCGCTTCGGCAGGAACCCCGACGGCACCTACGCACCCCCGTACGGCAGCTTCTCCACCCTCACCGCCGTCACCGGCGGAGGCTGGAAGCTGACCGACAAGGAGCAGACGACCTACGTCTTCGACGCCGACGGCCGGATCACCTCCGTCACCGACTTCCGGGGCCGCGTCCAGACCCTGGCCTACGACGCCACCTCCGGCGACCTGACCACGGTCACCGCCACCGGCGGCCGCGCCCTGCACCTGACTTGGTCGGCAGGCCACGTCTCGACCGTCACCACGGACGCCCCCGAGACCGGTGCCAACCCGCTGACCTGGACGTACACCTACGACGGCGACAAGCTGACCTCGGTCTGCGGTCCGGAGGACTCCCTCGGCACCTGCACCGCGTACACCTACGGCGCCGGCTCGCACTACCGCACCGTCGTCCGGGACGCCGGCCCGTTCTCCTACTGGCGCCTGGGCGAGACGGACGGCGCCACCGACGCGGCCAGCGACCTGCCGCTCGACCGCGACGACCACGCCGGCGGCTACCGCGACGTCCAGCTCGGCTCCGCGGGTGCCCTGGCGGGCAGCATGGACACGGCGGCGACGTTCGACGGGACTACGTCGTACCTCGAACTGCCCGACCAACTGCTGACCGACAGTCCGTTCCTCACCGTCGAGATGTGGTTCAGAACGACCGTCCCCGGGGTCCTGGCCACGCTGCAGAACGCCACTGTGGGAACCCAGCCGTCCCAGTACAGCCCGTTCTTGAACGTGGATGCGGACGGCAGACTGCGCGGCCAGTTCTACACGTCCGACTACGCGGGCACGCAGCCCATCGTGTCCGCCCAGTCCGTCACGGACGGCGCCTGGCATCACATCGCCCTGACCGGGGCGGGCAACACCCAGACGCTGTACTTGGACGGCGCCGCAGTCGGCAGTCTCGCCGGAGAGATCGTCATGCGGGACGGCCAGTACGCGTTCCTCGGCGCGGGCTGGGGCAACCAGGGGTGGATGGGCGTCGCCTCAGGCACCCACTACTTCGCCGGTGACATCGACGAGGTGGCCGTCTACGCCCGGCCGCTGGGCGCCCGGACCATCGCCGAGCACCACGCAGCCGGCACCGCCGCGCAGCAGCTCACCAAGGTGACCCTGCCCAGCGGACGCGCGCACGCCGAAGTCGACTACGACACGGTGCGCGACCGGGTCTCCTCCTACACCGACGCCGACGGCGGCACCTACCAGCTCTCCGCGCACCAGCTGACGGGCACGCAGGACCAGCCCGCCGGCGATGGCCAGCCGGCGGTGGCCGGGCGGCCGACGCTCACCGTGACGGTCACCGACCCGGACAACCGGCGGTCGAACTGGACCTACGACCCGCTCCAGGGCAACCGGCTGGTCGGCCAGACCGACGCGCTGGGCAACACCTCCGGCTACGCCTACGACACCGGTGGCTACCTGGCGGCCACCACCGGCCCCGACGGCACGGTGACCCGCCTGGGCAACGACACACGCGGCAACAAGGTCTCCCAGACCACCTGCCGCGACGCCGCCGACAGCAGCACCTGCCACACCTCGTACTACGACTACTACCTGAATGCGGCCGACCCGCTCGACCCGCGCAACGACCAGCTGACCGCCGTGCGTGACGCCCGCTCGTCCAGCGCGAGCGACGACGCCTACAAGACGACGTACGCCTACGACACGTACGGCGACCGGACCTCCACCACGACCCCGGCCACCGCGGACTTCCCCTCGGGCCGCACGGTCAGCCACACCTACACCGACGGCACCGAGGCAGCGGTCGGCGGCGGCACGGTCCCGGCGGGGCTGCCGGCCACCACCGTCGACGCGCGCGGCGGGGTGACGACCCGCCGGTACACCACGGCCGGCGACCTGGCCCAGGTCACCGACCCGGCGGGCGTGGTCACCGGGTACACCTACGACGCACTGGGCCGCGAGACCGGCGACAAGCTCATCTCGGACGCGTATCCAGACGGCGTCACCACGAGCACCGCCTACGACGGCGAGTCCCGCCCGGTCACGGTCACCGGCCCGGTCACCACCAACCGGATCACCGGCATCCAGCACCAGGCGAAGACCACATACACCTACGACCCGGACGGCAACACGCTGACGGAGTCGGTGGCCGATGTGGTGGGCGGCGACGCCACCCGCACCACCCTGCGTGGCTACGACACGCACGGCCGCCTGGCCGCCCTCACCGACGCCGAGGGTGGGATCGAGAACTACACCTACGACGTCTACGGCAACCAGGTCACCCGCAGCAGGACGGGTTCGTACACCTACCGCTACACGTACACGGCCCTCGGCAAGCTCGCCACGGCCACGTTGGCGGACTACACCGGCGACCCGAACAACCCGTCCCCCGCCCAGGACGTGGTGCTGGACTCCTACGCGTACGACCCGGCGGGCCGCTTGGCCGAGCACACCGACGCGATGGGCCGCACCACCCGCTCCACCTACTACGACGACGGCCTGCGGGCGCAGCAGATCCTGGTCGGCTTCCACAACCCCGACGGCACCACGCGCGACTTGGTCCTCAGCGACCGCACCTATGACCCGGCCGGGCACCTGGCCGGTGAGACCACCGGCAACGGCAAGGTCACCACCGCCTACGAGACCGACGCCGCGGGCCGCACCACGGCGACCGTCCTGGACCCGGTCGGCCTGGCACGCCGCACCGCCTACACCTACGACGCGGGCGACGCGGTGCTCACCGCGATCCGTACCGGCGCGGGCGGCACCCGCACCGAGAAGGTCACCTACCAGCGCGACACCATCGGCGCGATCATCCGTGCGACGGTCGAGAACGGCACCGACGACCTGGTCACCACACGCACCGTCTCCGACCTCGGCCAGACCCTGACCGAGACCTCACCGCGCGGCAACGCGACGGGCGCCGACCCGGCCGCGTACACGAGCGACTACACCTACGACGAGCTCGGCCGCCTGGTCGAGACCCAGTCCCCGCCCGTCACGGTCGAGGCCGAGGGCCAGACCGCGGCCACCGCCCGCCCGACCGCCACCGCCGGCTACAACACCTTCGACGACCTCACGGACGTCCGGGACCCGAACGGCGACGTCACGCACACCGCGTACGACCGCCTGGGCCGTACCACCAGCACCACGCTGCCCGACTACACCCCGCCGGGTGCCACCATCCCGCTGACGTCCCAGGTCACCCAGACCTACGACACCCAGGGCAACCTGGCGAGCGAGACCGACGCGCTCGGCAACACCACCACCTACACCCACGACCAGCTCGGCAACCTGGCCAAGGCCACGCAGCCGGCCCCGGCGTCGGGCGCGCCGGCCCCGGTGTCGACCTTCACCTACGACCTGCTGGGCGAGCAGCTGTCGGCCACCGGTCCCACGGGCGCCCGCACCGAGGCCACCTACGACGACCTGGGCCGCCAGGTCTCGGCCACCGAGATCGAGCGGTATCCGGCGCAGGGCGCGTTCACGACGACGCTGGCCTACGACGACGCCGGCAACCCGCTGTCGACGTCGAGCCCGACCGGTCTGACCACCTCCAGCACCTACACCCCGGCGGGCGACCCGCTCACGGTCACCGACACCGCGGGCGGTGTGACGACGTATACCTACGGCCCGACGGGCCTGCCGGCGTCGGTGACGGCCCCGCAGGGCCGCACCACCCGCACCACGTTCGACCTGGCGGGCCGGGCCGTACAGGTCGCGGACGAGGACTCCACGGGCACTGTCGTGCGCTCCAGGTCCTCCTCCTACGACGAGGACGGCAACCCGGTCGCGGTGACGGACGCGCTGGACCACACGGTCACGCAGTCGTTCGACGCGCTCGGCCGCCTGACCCGGCTGGTGGAACCGGTCGACGCGTCGACGTCGATCACGACGACGTACGGCTACGACGCAGCGGGCAACCGCACCCGCCTGACCGACGGCCGCTCCCTGATCACCTGGTACACGTTCACCAGCCACGGCATGCCGGAGTCGGTGGTGGAGCCGTCCACCACGGCCTACCCGAACGCCGCGGACCGCACCTGGACGATGGTGTACGACAAGGCCGACCAGCCGGTGCAGGAGCTGAAGCCGGGTGGCGTGGGCGTGCAGCGCACGTTCGACGCGCTGGGCCGCCTCACCGGGGTGACGGGCTCGGGTGCGGAGGCGTCGACCACGGCCGACACCTTCGGCTACGACGAGGCCGATCGCCTGACCTCGGCGAGCGCGCCGGGTGGCACGGACACCTTCGCCTACGACGACCGCGGCGACCTGCTGTCCTCCGGCGGCCCGGCGGGCACCGCGACCTTCTCGTACGACGAGGAGGGCCGGCTGACCGCCCGCACGGACGCGGCGGGCCAGGCCACCTTCGCCTACGACGGTGCGGGCCGGCTGGCCTCGGCGGCGGACCCGCTGACGCAGACGACGCAGACGTACGGCTACGACACGGCCTCCCGTCTGTCCTCGATCGCCTACGGCTCCACGGGCGCGACCCGCACCCTGGGCCACGACGTCCTGGACCGCCTGACCTCGGATGTTCTGAAGGCGCCGGGCGGTACGAGTACGGCGTCGGTGGCCTACGGCTACGACGCGGCCTCCCACCTGACGTCCAAGACGTCGACGGGGACGGCGGGTTCGGGCGGCCAGTCCTACGGCTACGACTGGGCGGGCCGCCTGACGAGCTGGACCGGTGTGGGTGGCACGGTCACCGCCTACACGTGGGACGCGGCGGGCAACCGCACCAGCGCGGGCGGAGTGACGGCGACCTACGACGAGCGCAACCGTCTGCTCTCCTCCGGCGCGACGACGTACACGTACTCGGCGCGCGGCACCCGCACGGGCACTACGGATGCGGGCGGTTCGCACTCGGCGGCGTTCGATGCGCTGGAGCGGATGGCGTCGGCGGACGGCACCGTGTACGCCTACGACGCGCTGGGCCGCCTGGTGAAGCGGGGCACGGCATCGCTGACGTACGCCGGCCAGTCGAACAACCTGGTGGCGGGCGGCGGCCGGTTGATCGCCCGGGGCCCGTCCGGCGGCGCTCTGTCCACGGCGAACGCGGACGGCACGGGCGCGGCCTCGGTCCTGGCGGATCTGCTGCACGGCGATGTGACGGGTTCGTTCGACCCGGCCACGGGCACGCTGGACGCATCCACCGGCTACGACCCGTTCGGCCAGGTCACGGCCCGGTCCGGCACGCAGGGTGCGCTGGGCTACCAGGGCGGCTACACCGACCCGGACACCGGTCAGGTGGACATGGCCGCCCGCTGGTACGACCCGGCCACCGGCGGCTTCTCCTCCCGCGACACGTGGACGCTGAACCCGGTCCCGTCGATCAACGCCAACCGGTACGGCTACGGCAACGGCGACCCGCTGACGACCACCGACCCCAGCGGGCACTTCAGCCTCAAAGATCTCGAAAGGACCGTGGAGAGGACGGTCAGGCACGTCAATACCTCCACTGTCAAGCGGGGCCTGTGGTCGGCCGGACGCTGGGTGGTCAAGCACCCGGGCAAGGTGCTGCGCTTCACCGGGAGGAAGCTGCTCGGCCCGGTCGGCTGGGCCATGGACGGCTACGACCTGTACAAGCAGCTGACGAACAAGCCCAAGACCCGCTGGGGCCAGGTCACACACCCCAACAAGAACCCCGGCCGTGACTCGGGGACCGCCCCCGGTCCTGGCCGCGGTCCTGGCGGTGGCGGTGGCGCTGGCGGTGGCGGCAGCGGGACCGGTGTCGGCGGCGGCGGGGGCTGCGCCCGGGGTTGCAGCGTCAGTTACAAGAATCCGCACCACGCGAAGAAACTTCCCCCGCCCCCGCCGGACTGGCCAAAGATCATCGCGGACATCCTGTCCACACCGCAAGCCCGGCCCACCAACAAAGGCCAGGTGGACGACGAGTACCAGAAGTTCGTCGACGACTCCTTCGAGCGGGCGCAGAAGGACCTGGAGTTGTCGGAAGAGAAGCTGCGCGGCTACTTCAAGATGTTCCCGCGTCCGGAGGAGGGCTCGTCCTACCGGGAGGAGTTCGCTCAGTTCGTCGAGAGCTGGGAGGACCAAGAGGAGAACTGCACGTCGAACAACACGAGCTGGATCTACTACCATCCGCTCGACAACCTGAATCGGGCCACGGGCGCTGTCGGGTGCCTGCAGCAGGACGCCATCAAGTTGACGGGACGGGGCGCCCGGCCTGACGACAAGGACACCGACCTCGTCGGCAGTGACACCCGTCGCGATGGCAAGCACGACCCGGTGGGTTACACGAAGGGCAAGGGACTCGCCAGAGGCCACCTGATCGGTCGGCAGCTCGGCGGCAGCGGGACGGAGATGCGCAATCTCGTACCCCAGTACACCATCCCGAACTCCGTTATTCAGAAGAACTTTGAGGATGGCATTGCCGGACACATCAGCGGCGGCGAACGGATCTACTACCTCGCTGTTCCTCAATACGACGGCGATTCACTGATCCCGTACGAGACCAGGCTGTACGCGATCGGGAACGGGGGCACAGACGAGTCGATCGTCGTGAAGAACACCCCGACGGGGACGTAGCGGACTGGGGGAGGGGCGCTCGTGCTCCCTCCCCCCTCCTCACCGCACCAGGGGGAACCGGTTCCTGATCTCCGTGAGAAGTCGACGGTGACGGCCGATCCAGTCGGGCGGGGTCACGATGGGTACGGTGACGAAGACCTGCGAGCCGGTGACGTCGTAGACGCTGACCTCAGTGCACCCGCTCTCGCTTTCCTCGTCAGGAGCGACCATGACGCGGGGAGAACGGCCGCTCTCCAGCCAGGTTGCCTTGCGGCCGGCGTCCACGGAGTCCAGCACATCGGCCCAGCTGTCGAGGTCGTGAGCGTTGAGGTACAACTCGACGCGGCCACTGACGAATTCGGTGCTGACCAGGATCTCGGCACGGAGGGCGTCGTACCGGTCAGACCCGGAGAGACTCATCCCTTCAATGATGTGCAGGGTGATGCCCTGCTCCTCATCCGAGAGCTGAATCAACTCAGAGATGCTGGAATCGGGCATGGTGGTACTACCTCTTTCGATGCGATGGGCGCAGCCTTGGCACGCCACGATGCCATGAGCGAGCCCTTTGAGCACTGTCCGGCCCCCAGGGCTCCGTCGTTCTCGCGATCGGCCGGGAACGATCACGTGAGTCCGAGGGGTCGCCAGCGGCCGAGTCATGTCCCGCCCGTGATGGCGCAAGCTTTCGGTGATGTTGTCCCGCCCCGCCAGGCGGAGCGTACCGATGGCCAGGCTCCGCAGGGAGGCCATCGCCCGGGGTGCACTGCCGGTCCGCACGCGCGAGGCGAGCGTCCCGGTAGTCCGCCAGCAGTTGCTCCACCTGGCACTGGCCAGTGCTGTGCGGGATCAGCAGCACACCGACCGGCGAGCGGTCCGGTCGGCCGCTCGCCCTGTGGGAGCTGGCCGAGGCGGCGTGGAACGGACGCGCGGACAGCGGCCGACCGGGACGGCGACGGTGAGGGTATCGGCGAGGGCCGGGGATCGGGTGGAGATCCTCGTGCCGCGCCACGCCCCGCTGCGGACGCTGGTGAAGGACAAGTACGACGCCCAGGCCGCCATCTCCACCCCCATGGCGGACGCCACCCAGGACGACCTGTCCCAGGTGCGGTTCGGCACGGGGGCGGGTGCGGTGCGGTAGCGGCTACCGGGTGCCGTCCTTCACGGCCGCGACGAACGACGCCCAACCGGCCGCCGAGAAGACGAGCGCGGGGCCGTGGGGGACCTTGGAGTCCCGTACGGGGACGCCGCGGGCATGGCCATCGATGATCTCCAGGCAGCTGCCGGCTTCGGGGCCGCTGTACGTCGACCTGCGCCAGCCGTACAGCGAAGCGCCGTCCGGGATGGTGGGTTCAGTGACGGCGTCCATAGTCCTTCGCAATCGCCTTCAGCATGGCGAGCGACTCCTTCAACGACAGCGCGTCGCTCAGCGCCAAATGGTAGGCGCCCTGGAGTCGCGTGACTACGCCGGGGGAGTCGTGCACCTTGCCCACGTGGACACCTTCTGAGTACGCCAGCGGCGGCTGGTCCTCGAACCACATGAGCGTGAGCATGCCTTGAAGCAATTGGTACGCGCCGACGCCGAATGGCAGTACATGCACGCGCACCCGGTTGCTTTCCACCAGCTGGGCAAGGTGCGTGATCTGTTCGGCCATCACCTCCTGGCCACCCACGATGCGTCGTAGCACCGCTTCGTCCAGCAGCGCCCATACGACGGGTGTCACCGGGTCGTCGAGGATCTTGGCGCGCTCAAGGCGTGTGACGACGCGCCTGTCACGCTCCTCGTCACTCACCGGAGGGAACGACGTGCTCAGAACCGCACGCGCGTACCGTTCCGTCTGGAGGATGCCCGGGACGAAGGACAGCGCGAACTCCGCAATCCTCACGGTCTGTTGTTCGAGCGGCCGTACCACCTCGAAGTAGTCGGCGACGGCCGCATCGTCCTGCGGCAGGAAACTGCTCAGCACGTTCCCCGTGTTCAAGGCGGCATCCAGGCGCCGTGCGTCCTCCTTGGACGGGATGCGGCGGCCCGCCTCGATGTGGGCGATGTGCGAACGCGTCATGATCGCCATGTCCGCCAGTTGCTGCTGTGTCAGCCCGGCCGTCTCCCGCTGTTCCTTGAGCCAGTCGCCGTAGATGCTGCCCACCGCGTCAACTCCTCTGTGACCAGTGCTTCGTCACCCGTTGCCCCCTGGCGAGCCTAGCCCCGTCCGTCTCACGCTGTGAGTGGATCGCTACAGAAAGCGAGACCCCCGCGACCGTGCGACCGGTCCGGGGGCATGGCCACCAACTACAGCGGAGTTGACGACATGAGTCACCGTATCGCCCGCTTCTTCGAGCCGCTGCTGCGGTTCCTGCTTCCCTCCACGGGGCGCCACCGTCTCGTCGCGGGCCCGGCGGAATCGAGCCCCGCGGCACCGTCGACCGAGGGTCCGGCCGTTCACCGCCACGTATTCCGCCCGCTGTGCGGCGAGGACAACGCCCTGGTCCGCCCTTACCTCCTCGCCCACGAGCAGCACCGCGAGGCACCGCGGCGGCGGGCCCGGAGACGGGTGCTGCGGCTCGCGGTCCATGGCATCGACCTCGGGCCTGGCGCGATCCGCAACCTGGGAGTGGCGCGATGACGGACCGGACCCACGGCGCGCGCCTGCTGCCCTGGGCGGGCCCGGACGGCAAGCGCTGCTACCTGGTGACGGACGGAACCGGCTACCTTTCGCGCCTGGCCGACGACATCGAGTCGGTGCAGCTCGGCATGGCGGCCGAGCTCCTGGGACACGCCGCGGACATGCTGGCCGACCGCCGGGTGACGACCGGGCAACTCCGTTACCTGCTGGCGAGGATGAGCGAGGCGCTCACCGATGTGCACCGCATCGCCGAGAGCCGTGGCGCCCGCCTTCCCGCGACCGACGGGGCCCACCTTGGAACTGCTGGGGACGCAGTGCTGTGACCGCGAACGTTCGCCGGGCGGGTGTTCACGGCTCTTGAGCCGGTTGGCGGTCCACGTCGAGCCCATTGCCTCTTGACGCGATCGAGGTACTGGTCGGCGTAGGGCGGGCAGCAACTTGAGCAGGAGCACACGGCCGTCACATGGTACGTGCGGCGCAACTCCGCTCAGTGGGCCAGTGCGATGCCGAAGGCGTCGCCGTCGGCGCCCGCTGCCCCGCCGAGGTCGGACTGCGCGTACGCGGTGGCGGACTCCAGGGTGCCGGACTTGACAGGAGCTGAAGCCGGGTGGCGTGGGCGTGCAGCGCACGTTCGACGCGCTGGGCCGCCTCACCGAGGTGACGGGCTCGGGTGCGGAGGCCTCCCGCTGGTACGACCCGTCCACCGGCGGGTTCTCCTCCCGCGACACGTGGACGCTGAACCCGGTCCCGTCGATCAACGCCAACCGGTACGGCTACGGCAACGGCGACCCGCTGACCAACACCGACCCCAGCGGGCACTTCAGCCTCAAAGATCTCGAAAGGACCGTGGAGAGGACGGTCAGGCACGTCAACCTCATGTATTCAGCTGAACTCGTGAGCTGACGCCCCGATAGAAGAAGGGTGCC